>JAAZCF010000262.1 GCA_012513425.1 Bacteroidales bacterium | reverse complement strand
CTCCTAGTTGAAGTCAGGTGTTTTAGGGGAAGGATTCTCCTAGTATAAGGCAGCTGATGCTTTGTTTCAGTTGCCATATCAACATAAAAAAAGCTGACCCGAAGGTCAGCTTTTTTGTGGAGATGGGCGGGCTCGAACCGCCGTCCAAACAAAGCATCAAAAGGCTTTCTACACGCTTATCTCTTCTTTAATTGTCGGAATCAGACTGCCGAAGAGCAGGCCATCTAAATCGTATCCTCTATATCTTAGTGCGCTGAAGAGGAGTAGGCGCAGGCAGGAATTGTCTGATGATACCCCGTTGGTCCGAAGCGGCATTCCAAAACCTCGGCGGGATACTCGTCAAAAGGCCCTTGGCCAATTGATAAAGGAGTCATGCTTAGCATAGACTACGCAGCGAGTGCATAATTGTTATTGCCAGTTATGGCGTGAGGTCTGAGATTAGCGAGAGGGGCCACGACTCTCAACGTGCTTACCAATCAAAGTCAATTGCTGTCAAAACCAAAACATCCCCTGATTGTGCCGCAAAGATGCGAATAATTTTTATATTTGTTTAAACCTAATACAAAAACTATGAAAAAACTAATAACTTTTATTTTTGCGTTCTTCTTATGTTACAGCGTTTTTGCTCAGCAATCTCTATCAAGCAGAGCCACTGTCAAATCCCCTGAAATCAATCCGGATAATACTGTCACTTTCAGATTAATTGCGCCAAAAGCAATGAAAGTTGAACTCATTGGAGACATCTTCAACGATCCTGACAATGGAGGTCAAGGTAGCGCCCAACTCAAAGAAATCGAAGGCGTCTGGACATACACTACTCCCACCCCTTTGGAGCCTGAGCTATATTTCTACAATTTTAAGGTGGATGGTCTAAAAATCAACGACCCAAACAATGTTCACATTATCAGAGACGTGGCCAATATTTTTAATGTATTTATTATTGGCGGCCCCAGAGCTGACCTCTATAAAGTGAATGATGTTCCTCACGGCACAGTTTCCAGAGTATGGTATGACAGTCCGACTGTCGGATTTGATCGTAGACTTACTATTTATACCCCTGCCGGTTATGAACAAAACACAAAAACCAAATATCCTGTATTTTATTTGATGCATGGTGCCGGTGGCGATGAAGAAGCCTGGATTGCCCTTGGAAGGACATCACAGATTCTGGATAATTTGATTGCCCAAGGCAAAGCTAAACCAATGATTGTTGTCATGACAAATGAAAACATCAACCAAGAAGCTGCAGCAGGAGAATCATCTTTCGGATATGTTCAACCAAGCATGGGAGCCTCTAGTCAAACCAAGACTGTTCCTACTGGTATTGACTTTATCAAAGCATTCCCTGACATTCAAAAATTTGTGGAAAGCAACTATCGCACTATCAACAAAAAAAGTTCTCGAGCTATAGGAGGCTTGTCTATGGGTGGTTTCTACACAGTAAATGTCTCAAAAGAGAATCCCGATACTTTCGACTATATGGGAGTGTTTTCTGCAGGTCTGAGAATGAATGACCAAAGCAAAGACAAAGACGAAGCTCAACTTGCAATCCAATTTTCAAAGAAACCAAAGCTTTACTGGATTGGCATCGGAAAAACCGACTTTTTGTATTCATATACAAAGACAATGAGGGATTATTTCGATGAGCAGAACTACCCTTATGTTTATTATGAAAGCGAAGGCGGACATATCTGGCGCAATTGGCGTATATATCTTTCGGAATTCGTGCCTCTGCTTTTCAAGTAATATAATTGAGCTCAACACAACAGTTGCTGACCTTTCCAAGCCCTTGTATATGTAATTTAAAACTAATACAAATGAATGCTTGCGCCTTGGGCAGAAGGCAGATAATTAATCCCCCACCAGCAAATATTCAGCAAAATAAAGGCAACAGCCAGCAAGACTAAAGCCAGCTTATGTTTATGTGGATAATAATGGCGCAAGTGGATATAAAGAGCAAAGGCAAGCATCGTAGCAAAGGCCCAGGTCTCTTTCGGGTCCCAACTCCAATAATCTCCCCAAGCCACTTTTGCCCACAATGCTCCCATACAGATACCCATAGTCATAAAAGCATAGCCCATTTTTACCAACAAATCACAACGCTCGATTTTGTTATCTTTCAAGAAAATGGCGCAGATAAGAGCCACTCCCAGAAGGGAATATGCAGCCATATATGCCACAATATGAGGGGTGAACCAAGGACTATGAAGCACTGCTACCCTATCTGCATTAAAGAAATTCGGAGCAATGAAATTCACGCAAATAAATGCTATATAAATAGCTGAAAAGATGCTGACCGGACCTTTAGGAAACTTTGTTTTATTCTGAAATAAGGAAAGAAATAGAAATGCTGCAGCAGCCAATAGCATAGTCCATAAGGCAAAGCAAGCAAAAAGATAAAATCTATCTTTTATCACATCAATTCCACTTGAACCAGTCTGGGAATCATAATTAATTTGGTATAAATACCAACCTTGGTGATACGCAGGATGATTAACCTCTGTGAGAAATTGCTTTGATCCGGATTCATCTGCCACAATCAGCACAGAAGAGACAGCACCACGCGGATAGTCTTGCTCTTCAACCGATTGCAATTCCAGAGAAAAAGGCAGCTGTGGATGCATAACAGGACTGTTAACAGCCAAATTCACCTCTACTTTTTCTTTTTCACTTCCACCAAAAATGCTTGCAGAAATCAAAATAAACATAGAAAGATGAATGAAGCCTACAGGTAGTTTCTTCCAAGAGAAGTGACGAAAATCGTGCACAACGGCAAAGGCCAAAGAAACCATGATCAGAGAGAATATTGCAACAAAAAACATATTGTGCTGCATATCTCTCGGGCTAAAGGTCATAGCCGAGCCAGAAGAATCTTGAGTAAATAATCCGAAAACTAAGACTGCCACCAAAGAAGCTGATAGCAGGCTCATACTGACTTTTTTATTTAGAAAAAACCATCCCAAACCAATTACATATACATCAGCCTAAGAATCCATAAAACTAAAGGATTGGGCAAAATTCTCGCCAATACAACTAATATTTTATAGTCAAGACGAGGTGTCACAGTCACAGCCATTTTCTTCTTCTTCAACTGCCTTACTACAGCATCAGCAATTGTGTCAGGGCTCATACCGTTTTGCTCATCTTTCTCCATGCGCCCGACAGATTCTTTGGTTTTTTCAAAATAAACCGAAGAACTATCTTTCGAAGCTTCAACGAATTTGCGAGCAGCAGTAAAGCCGGTCTTAGTGTCACCAGGCAAAATACTGCAACACTGTATGCCAAAAGGCTTCAGCTCCATTGCCAAAGTTTTGGTATACATAAGGACTGAAGATTTAGCTGCACTATAGAAAGCCTGAAAAGGAATTGGGACCAGAGCAGCCACAGAAGAAATAGTAATTATTTTACCATACCCTTGGCTACGCATTGGTTCCAAAACCTCAGTAATTGTGCTGTGCATACCCCAAAAGCAAGTTTCGAACTGGTATTTGCCCTCTTCCACTGTTGTCTGCTCTATAGCGCCTGCTATACCATTTCCTGCATTGCATACAACTGCATCTATCCTACCCTCTTTTTCAAGAATATGTTTTACTGCAGCTTTCACACTATTGGAATCAGTGACATCCATAACCACAGGGAAAGCATTTGGAAGATTCTCTGCCAAAGTACCACGACGAGAGCCAGCCCATACTTTCATCCCGGCAAGGGACAATTTCTTGACTATGGCAGCTCCTATGCCGGAACTTCCACCAGTTACGAGAACTACTTTAGGCGATGACATTATATTTCTTAAATACTTTTTCTATTTTTTCCAAAGCATAATCCACATGCTCAAAGGTATGAGTTGCCATGAGAGAAAACCTGATAAGAGTATCTTGAGGAGGCACTGCAGGAGCGACTACCGGATTGACGAACAAGCCAAAAGGCTCTTCTTTTAGCAAATCTCTGGTAATTGCAAAGGTTTTGTCATTATCTCTGATAAACAAAGGAATGATTGGAGTGGATGTCTTGCCAATCTCACAACCTATCCTTCTGAAGCCATCGATAGCATAATGGGTCAAATCCCAAAGATGCTGGATGCGCTCAGGTTCTGTAAGCATAATATCCAAGGCGGCATTAGCTGCTCCGATAGCTGCAGGAGAAGCACTTGCGCTGAACATATATGAGCGGGCATTATGACGGATAAAGTTTGCGATTTGATGGTTACAAGCAATAAAGCCGCCTAGAGAAGCAAATGACTTGCTGAATGTGGCCATAATAAGGTCAACATCGTCAGAAACACCTAGTGCATAGCAGACACCTTGACCTTGAGGGCCAAAGACACCCATGCCGTGAGCTTCGTCTACCATAACTGAAGCGTTATATTTTTTGGCAAGATTTACTATTTCAGGAAGCTGAGCCACATCACCTTCCATGCTGAATACACCATCAACTACAATCAATTTCACTTTATTTGGCAAGCAAAGGCGCAACATTTTTTCCAAAGAAGCCATGTCGTTATGTTTGAATTTCAAAATATTTGACAAACTCAAACGACGGCCTTCAATAATTGACGCAT
>JAAZCF010000261.1 GCA_012513425.1 Bacteroidales bacterium | reverse complement strand
TCCATATCTACTTTTTCAGTTGAATTGGCTTTAACATGTCCTATACATGATTCTTCCATAAAGGATGCAATTTCCGGAATTTCAAAAGCACCTTTCTTATTAGTGTTTCCGGCTCCCTCAAATATTTTGTCATACATGGTTCGCGCAGTATCTTCAAAAACATCAATTGGCATTTCTTTAACTTTATGTCCATCTTTATATATTTCTATGATGTCTCCGGTAAAATAGTCATATTCTGTTCCTTTTTCATTTCGGATTAACTTAATGATTGGCAAATATACATCATCTATTTTATTTACATCTTCATCAGCTGCATATATGCGTCCTTCTTTTATCAATTTAATAAAAGCATATAGTTCTGACCATTCTCCTTTATTATAACTCTTTGACATTTTCCAAAACCTCCTTAATGCTCTCCGCTATAGCCGCAATAACATTTACTGTGACACTGTTTCCAAATTGTTTATAGAGGTGAGTATCTGCCAACTCAAGTTTATATGAATCAGGAAATCCTTGAAGTCTTGCCCACTCCCTGGGAGTCATTTTTCTTATGTCTTCTGTGTTTACCTTCCCTTTAATGTGTGTCGTGGGGGTAAGCGAATGTTTCCTGTGATCAATCAGCAAATTTCGTTCTCTACCCATGCCACCGCATACTATTGCTCCTGCAATACCGTTTAACTCTCTTATCTCATAACCAAATCCATTTCCCTTTTCTTTATGTCTTTGTTTATGTCTACGTAATGTTTCAACATAAACATCCGACAAATAGTATTTTGTTGGAATTGGCGCCTCTTGTATAATATCTGCAATAGTGGTTGAATTGCAGGTTCCTTCTGGAAAACAAAACTCTTCCGGTGCAATGTCCTTTCTGAATGCAACAATATATATTCGTTCTCTATTTTGGGGTACTCCAAAGTCTTTACTATTTAGTATCTTACTCCATACCTTGTAGCCTATTTCCTCAAATGCTTTTGTTATTACCTCAAAAGTTCTTCCTCTATCATGAATAGCTAAGCCTTTTACATTCTCACAAAAGATGACTTTTGGTTTATGATGTTCACATATTCTCACTACATCCTGAAATAACGTTCCTCTGGTCATTCCCTTATAATTGTCTTCAAAGCCTTGACGCTTTCCGGCTAAACTAAAGGCTTGACAAGGAAAACCTGCAAGACAAATATCAAATTCGGGAATATCTGTTTCTGCAATTTTTGTAATATCCCCTGCAATCTCAAAGGAATCATCAAAGTTTGTTTTGTAAGTTTTCTGCGCAAACTTATCCCACTCAGAAACAAACACCGTGCTAATTTGTTCTTTAAAAGCTTCATCAAAGCCCAGTCTTATTCCCCCGATACCAGCAAATAAATCTATTGATTTTAACTTTTTAGTCATCTTTCGTTCCAAACCCTTTCTATTTCATCAGCACATTCAATGAGGTTTTTCTTAATATCATTTCCCCAGAAACGTAACACAATCCAACCTTCCGATATTAATGCTTTAGTGACTTCTTTATCTCTTTCCATATTTCTTTCAATTTTAGGAATCCAGAATTCTGTATTTGATTTAAAATCATTCTTTCTATGTTCCCAATCATATCCATGCCAGAATTCACTATCACAAAATATTGCAATTTTTTTGCCAACAAATGCAATATCAGGCTTCCCGGTTATTGTTTTTACATTTTTTCTATATCTAAGCCCTCTATGCCAAAGTTCCGATTGGAGCATTGTTTCAATTTTACTTCCTTTATTCTTCACTTTCTGCATATTATAGCTAATTTGTTCTTTTGTCTTTTTCATTGTTACATAGTCAATTCCAGGAAATCTTTCTTTCCTATGTTAATCCCACTATTGATTAGTCTTTGCTTACGTACATCGAACAAGTGCTCTAAAAAACTTTGCTTTTCTTGCTCAATTCCATAATGCAATAAACGATGGCAGATTGGACACAAACATATCACATTCGCATATATATCCAAACTGTACAAAAACTCTCTCTGATTGGACAGCGGAATCAGATGATGCCCTTCCATGTATTGCTCAAAATTGCTTTTAGCTGTAAATGTACGATGTGAGTGGTTTAACTCACACAAATAGTGGGCAGATTTAATTGATTGAATTTTGATGATTGATGACCTGCTATAATCTTGTCTATATACAAATTTTCTTTCTGCAATTTCCACAGGAATATCCATTTGCTTGATATCATACTT
>JAAZCF010000260.1 GCA_012513425.1 Bacteroidales bacterium | reverse complement strand
TGACCTGTCTGGAAACGCAACTCTGATTTGGAAGTAACAGCCTGCAAACTAGCAAGCAACGCTGCTGCAGCCAATCCCAATAGAAAAGCCCTCCAACCTTTCGCCCACCTAACACTAGAAGTCGCTCTAGCAGTCTCACCGGCAGTCTTACCGGCAGTCGCACCGGCAGTTACACTACCTTCATCATACTTTTGCCCTTTCAAACACCAGAGAGTTAACACAGACAATACCACTCCACAACCATGTGTAGCCATGCAATAAGGGCAAAAAGCATGAATTATCCACATCTGCAAAGCAGTGAACCACAAAGCACTACCTATGATAGCTCCGCAGAACAACTTCAAAATAAACACAGACAAAACAACGACATCAGATTCGGTGTCCGGCCTGTCAATAAAAATCAATATGACAATAAATGCCAAATAAATACCCGCAGCAAGAGCTCCAATAGGAATAAAGCCGAACAGCCTTGACCATGAAGAAGAAAGCACTTGATCGCAGGAAGAGCCAACTCCACAACCCACCATCGCCATCTGCGAAAGAGTGTGGACGGCCATCAAAATAGATAAAAACAAGGTCATGATGCTTTTGAGCATCATGACCCTTTTTTGCCATATGGTAAATTTAATTACCATTTATACTAGTATTTATTAGGCTTACCAGGAGTAGGAATATAACTTACTACAACAGTTCCTTGAGCATGATCATATATCAAAGGATTGCTCAAACCAAGAACTGTACCAGCAAATTCGAAACCAGCCTTCAAACCTTGTTTAAGTGGCTCTGTCAAATAAATATAATCAACTGGCTGAAGAGCACCTGGCTCTGGACGGAAGCGGCGAGGAGCTGCTTCAACTTTATCAACATAAACCAAACCCCATGAAAGCTCTATCTGAGTACCTTTCGTAAATCCTTGAGAGCTGACAACTGCAAGTTTAGTTGTACCTGCAGGAGCATCTTGAGTCAAAAGTGTAGCACCGGTTGAACCAATAGTTGCAACAACTGCATCTTCAGCTTTTTCGCCTTGACCAACTACAATACGCTGACCAATAATCAAACCTGCTGTTGACAACACTTTAACGTTATTTGAGCCGGCCTTGATGGCAGCAGCAGTGTTGAATGAAAGTTGACGGTTGAAGTCAAGCTCATTATCATCTGTGTCAATACCATCAGGATAACGACCAGAACTAAGGTTAGGTAACTCCATAGCAGGGGTAGTAGCACCAAATCTTTGACCACCTGCAAATGGTGCTGGAGCGTAATTACCTTCTTCACCCTCACCAGGTACAGCCTGATAACCTTCGCTCAACCAAGGGTCAACAACACCACCATAATTCATACTTTCAACAATAATACCTTTTGCATTGCGCAAGGTAATATTTCCACGAGAAGTAGAAAGAGCTGGACCGCCGAACAATTGATCAGCAGCAACCTCGTCTACATATCCTGCAGTAGTAACATTTGCATCATATACAACATCGTCAATTGAGTGATCTTCTGACAAAGCTTCATTAAGCTCAATAGAGTAAACAAGAGCAAGAACAGGCTCGTTGCTTGAGTGATCAAACTTAGAAGCTGGTTCAAATGTAATACCTGTACCATTTACAGCGAAAGGCATATTGCTTGAGTGAGCAAATTTCAAAGGTTGCTCAAGTTCAAGACCGGTACCCGGATCTTCATCAGCTGCAAGAGGACCATTGAAAGAACTTCTTACAGAAGGAGTACCTACGCTCTTAACTGTAACCCATTCAATGCCATGACCTACACTTTCAATGTCAAGACGAATTTTATCTCCGGCAGTAATATTAGCTGTTGAAGACACTTTGATGTTGGTATCACCTGGCTTAGCATCCATTGATAACCAAGCTTGAGTACCTGGCTGTCCTACATTTGTAACAGTAACAACCTCATAATTCTCAGTAAAATATGACACTGCAGGATATTTGGCACCATAACCGATAGCCATTTTATCACCAACTTTGAAGTGAGCCACGCTGGTAACAGGAATATTGTTGCTTCCTGCAGGGATAGTGATAACCGGACCTTCTGGAAGAGGTTGCCATACAGTAGTAGGAACACCTGCAGCAACAAAACCACGCATATTAGCTGCAGAAGCTGCTGGAGCAGCAACAGAACTATTAACATTGGCTACTTTGCGAACTTCTTTATTTGAGCCTGTGCCAATCACAATTTCATGACCTGCCTCAATGCCTGCAATGCTGCGAACATATATAACTTTATCACCTTTGGCTGCATCAATGCTCAAGCCTGAAGTAGACAAACCAAATACATAGTAATCTCTTGGAGCAATGACTGTGCCTTTTGGAACTACGATATCAGAGAAAGAAGGAATATTCACAGCATGCTGAGTAAGACTCCAACCTGAAATATCTACAGCCTTGTCACCAGCATTGAACAATTCAATAAATGAATTAGATGTGTTAACACCATCGCTTACACGGAACTCATTGATTTTAACTGCAGGCACATTTCTTACTTTCTGAATAGCATTGTCAACACCTGTAAGACCATCTTCAGCCTTCCAAGAAGCCTGTGCAACCATATCACCATTGAAAGGTTTCTTGCCTGATGTAACAGTAAATGTTGCAACTACTGTTTGGCCAGGATTTATAGTATAGTTAACTGTCTTGACTTTGTCTTTAGAACCTACAACTGTAGCTTTCCAACCTGCAGGGAGTTGAAGACTGAGCTCGAGGTTTAAAATAGCTTTTCCTGTAGTGTTAATGAAAGTAACTGTAGAGCTGCCATTTGTGCCAGGAACAAAGGTTTGAAGTCCGTTAGGAATATCAGTTTTGTCAGCAGCTGTCACAGCCAAGCGTTGTACATCATATTTTGCAGATACGACATTAGCCTGAACCTTCTGGTTAAGCTCTTTTGTTGGGAATGTACCGGCGGCAGTCATAGCAGCCTCATAGAAAGTACCGCTTGAACCATTTGAGTTGTCACCACCATTACCTAGTAAAATAGCACCTTGCTTACGCATTGGGTCATAACTGTTACGAGGGTTGATAATACGTCCGCCATCATAAAGAACTTGCAAGTCGCCATCTTGAGCGTCGCCACCCATGCTTCTCCAATGGTGAGGTTCACCATCAGTTGTTTCAGTTACAAAACGCCATGTGATACTCTTCAAATTTTCACAATATTTATCATTTGGATCAGGGTTTACACAACCTACAAGGTTATTTTCCTGGTCAGTCATCAACCATGGACCTGGGCCGCTACCATAGTACCATGAATGTTGGTTACCGAAATATGTTGTTTCCATTGTGCCATCACCATCGTCACGGCTATCAGTCTCTGCATTACCATAATCAAAGCAGCAACCGGTGTTGTAGTGGTGACCATTGATTACCCAATATTGACCTTGTGCTTGATCATCAACAGCAGTTCCTTTTGCGTCATTCCAACGAAGACCCATACCTGCAGTGATGAAAATACCATATACTTTATGTCCATTGAGAGAAACTGGAGCCCAATCTGCCATTGGCACATTATTGAAG
>JAAZCF010000020.1 GCA_012513425.1 Bacteroidales bacterium | reverse complement strand
TGGTGGATGATGCCATTGTGGTCATCGAAAATGTATTTAGACATCTTGAAATGGGTAAGAAACCTTTGCAGGCCACATCTGATGCATTAAAAGAAATTGGTGTTACTATTGTGACAGTGACTATTGTTTTGATTATTGTGTTCCTTCCAATTGCCCTCACCAGTTCGTTGGTATCTGACATTTTGAGACAATTCTGTGGAGTAATTGTGTTTGCAATATTCTTCAGCCTTGTTGCTGCTCTTACCTTGGTTCCTCTGTTAACTTCACGATATAGTAAACTTGAAAACAAAAAAGAAAGATGGTTTGACATGCAAGTGTCTTCTTTTAGAGATTGGATTTCAAGTTTATTGAAATGGTCACTTGGTCACAAAAGATGGATTGGCCTAATTGTAATAGCTCTCACAGTATTGGTATGCTCTTTATTTCCAATGGGTTTCATCGGCTTTGAATTTATGCCTGATGTTGACCAAAGTGAGTTTAATGTAGTAATGGAGATGCCTAAAGATATCTCTCTTGAAGAATCATCAGCTTTGGCTGCTAAGGCTGAAGCTTGGTTGATGCAAAAGCCTGAAGTAAAACACCTCATTACAAAAGTAGGATTTACCACTGGTGGCGACGGCCAGGATGCTCCATATCTTGCCGAAATAATGGTTAAATTGGTTCCTCCGTCTGAGCGAGAGATGAGCACTGAGCGTTATGCAACTATGCTACAAAAGCCCCTTTCTGACTATTTGATTAATTCTAGAGTCAGACTATATCCGGCAACACTCCATGGTTCTGGCAATAATGCCGATATTCAGTATATTATATATGGTAACAATGTTGACTCTGTTGCTTCTTTTTCAAATTTTGCTTTGAAAACAATGCAAAGTATCCCAGGTACCATTCAACAACAACTCTCATCAGGCGATGGTATGCCTGAAGTTGAGGTCGTTGTGGATCGTGACAAAATGTCGGCCCTTGGTCTAACCCTTGATAATGTAGGATTGACTTTGCAATTGGCTTTGCAAGGAAATGACGCCATGAAGTATATGGAGAATAATCATGAATATGATATTAATATTCGAGCTGATAGGGATTTTCGAAAAACTATTGAAGATGTGTCATCACTTTCTTTTATGAATTCGAAAGGAGTCTTAATAAGTCTTGAACAGTTTGCTGAGGTCTGCTTGGGAACCGGCCCGAATAAATTGGAAAGATATAACCGCAACCCTGCGGTTACTCTTAGTTCGAATGTTACCGGTATTTCTTCCGGACAAGCTTCTTCCGAGTTTTTGGATAGAGTTCAAGAACGTGCTCAAATTGCAGGCTGCTCAATTGAGACGACCGGTGATATGAAATCCATGTCAGATTCTATGGGTGTAATGGGCGGTGCCATGCTTTTGTCGCTGATACTGATGTATCTTGCTATGGTTTTGCTTTATAACAACTGGATAGACCCATTTGTTGTGATGTTTTCCATCCCATTCTCAATTCTTGGAGCGATTTTGGCCTTGGCAATTTCAGGCACTTCTCTGAACATTTATGCAATGCTCGGCTTGGTGATGCTGATTGGACTTGTGGCAAAGAATGCTATTTTGCTGGTTGACTTTGCAAATGAACAGAGAGCTCAAGGTGCTGATATGGACTTTGCTTTGACGGAATCAGTGAAAATGAGGACAAGACCTATTTTGATGACAGCCCTTTCTACAATTATTGGTATGATTCCTGTTGCTATTGCCTCGGGCTCTGGTGCTGAGCTAAGAAACGGATTGGGCTGGGTTATTATCGGCGGTATGGCCCTCTCAACATTCCTTACACTTATCGTGGTGCCTGTGATGTATAAAATTTTGCATCGCAAGAAGAAGACAGCCTAATCCGAAGGCAGACTAAAAAGCTTGATAACAGCATTTTATGCACTTCATATTTAAAGGGCGACTCAAAAGAAATTTGTAGTCGCCCTCTTTATTATAGCTTAAATGCCAAATAAGTTATTGGAATTCCTTTTGCTAAGAATTGTTGCTCATAAAAGGTTTTTACATTTAGAATATCATTAGGATTGTCTACTCTGCCACTTCCATAAATATCAGAATTATACTCAAGGATTTCTAAGTTTTGTTCAATAGCAGTTTCTAGTGAATATTTGTGAAGTAACTGACTATCAGTTTTCAAATTGATGATCGAGCCTTTTTTCAAGAAGCTGCGATATCTATCCAAAAATACCGGCGAAGTGAGACGTTTATTGGCATTTTTAGGCTGAGGATCTGCGAATGTAATCCAGATTTCGCTTACTTCATCTGACCCAAAAGCAGAGCGAATAAAATCAATTCTGGTACGCAGAAATGCTACATTAGGCATATTGTTTAAGGTAGCTTCTTTGGCTCCTTTCCACAATCTTGCTCCTTTGATGTCAATACCAATGTAATTTATGTTCAAATTGTGCTTGGCAAGAGCGATGGTATATTCTCCTTTACCACATCCCAATTCAAGCACAATAGGATTATCGTTGTGAAAGACCTGTTCATTCCAATGACCTTTAAGGGAAAAATTGTCAGCAATCATATCGTCAGACAATGGTTGAATGAGACATTCAAAAGTCTGGTTTTCTCTAAACTTGGCAAGTTTGTTCTTTCTGCTCATGTTTGTTATTCGGTTATGATATATGAAAAACCAATAGAGTTCAAGCCGGTGTAATCATCAGGTCTCGCACTTATTTCCCAAAGGCCTGTCTCAACATTTGAAACATTATATCTATATGTCCATTCAATGTTTACCATGCGTCTCAATTGGATGTCAACCTTTGTGAATTTATCAAAGGAATCTTGCCCAACTTGAGTATATAAAGGGAAGTCTACTGTGTCGCGAAAAGAGAAGCCGGAAGGA
>JAAZCF010000259.1 GCA_012513425.1 Bacteroidales bacterium | reverse complement strand
GCTAATGTATATAGAGTCGGCGTGTTCAACCCTGCAGCCACAGTCTGGCCTTCGTCAACTTCTCTACTGAGGATGACGCCATCTATCGGTGATGTTATTGTGGCATATTCTAGATTTCTTTGGGATTTGTTGACCTGTGAGCGTTGTATTTCAAGCGAAAGCTTAGCGGTTTGATATTGATATTGTGAGCTCTCAAAATCAATATCGCTAATAAGTCCTTTATCGTGAAGCCTTGTGTTTCTTTCGTAATTAATGGTTTGATAATCAAACTCCAATTCAGCTTGATTGCATAAAGCAGTGCTGGAATTTAGGTCAGAAATTAGATTTGTTTTGTCCATTTCTGCCAATATTTGCCCTTTCTTCACTACTGAATTAAAATCCACGTATAACGTTTCAACAATACCAGACACTTGTGTACCAACCTCCACTTGATTAATCGGCTCAATAACCCCGGTAGATGTTACAATTGTTTTGATATCTCCACTCTCAAGAGGAATTGTCTCATATATATTTTTTGACGGGCCGGCACATGATGTCAACACCATCATAACAAAGATTATCTTTTTCATGATTTATAATTCAATAGGTTGACCTTGATAGAAATTTAGGAGCTTCATTGATAGTAAAGCTTGATATTTGGCTTGAAGTAATTCTTGTTGGGCTGATATTAATGTGTTCTTTTCAGTAAGAAGCTCGATTGGGTTGATCATCCCTTCTGTGAACTTTTCATTTACCAAATTATAGCTTTGATTAGCTGCTGCCAGTTTGTTCTGAGCCGCAATAAATCGGCTTTGGGATGATATTACTTCTTGATAAAGGACTTCAATATTTGATAATAGTTCTTTAGCTTCATTCAAATGGCTCAAAAGCGCTTGTTGTGTTTGTATTTTTGCCTTTGCCCTTGCCGTTTTGACTTGTCTGTTGTTGGTAATCGGAATAGAAATGGAAATACCCAAGCCCTCTTCCATATTGTCATTCAGTTGTTTCCAATGAATTTCATTTGATGTAGAAAGACTCATAGATGATAAATATGCTGAAGCGGATATTGTGGGGAGTGCGTTAGATGCAACTATTTCTTCATTAATGACAGCCTTATCTATGCCCAAACGGCTGCTTTTCATATTGGGCAGCATATCTTTTGACCGATTATAAACATCTTCCACATTAGGCACTAATGAGAGCACATATTCATTTGCTATCTCCGGAAAACAAACCTCAAAGTCGTCTCTGTAGTCCAGTTCAAGCAATTGCTTTAGCTTCAACACATTTTCCGCCAAGGCAGCCTTTGCTACTACTATTTTGTATTCATCTCCATATAGTTGAGACTCTAATTGTAAATACTCACTCAAGCTGACACTCCCTTCATCAAATAGCTCTTTTGCTCTTTCAAACTGAGCTTTGGATGTTTGAAAGATATTATCAGCAGAAATTACATTTTCTCTGGCGTACAATATGTTTAGATAAGCATGAGTAACTGCCACTTCTATATCTCTTTTTATCGCCTCTGTACCCAGACTTCCTACTTTTACTTCAATATTGGCCAATTGAATATTTTTGAAAGTTTTCCCTCCGTCAAAGATTGGTATAGCACTTTGTAATGCATAAGACCCACTATAAGCAGCATCATTATCTGCCACAAATCTGACCGATTGGGATGAATTTGCATTTACTGACGGAAACAATTGAGCTTTTGCCAGTAGTAGATTTTCTTCATAGATGGAATGAACCAGCTTTGCATTTTGGACCTGTAAGTTATTCTCACAAGCATAATCAATGCAATCCCTCAGGTTCCATTGCTGTGCTTGCAACGGGAGTGAGAGCAGAACAAGAATAAATAATGGAATAAAGATTAAACGATTCATACTTTTAGTTTTTACTTTCAGGCAAAACTAAGAGAGCAATCTATTTAATTAAAATAAAATCGACGAACTGAGGAAAACAATCGACGAAAAGCCTATTTTGATCGACGAACAAAAATAGGAAGAATGAGTTGAAGAATTAGATAAGCAAAAAAAGTCAAGCTCAAAACCGCAAAGCAATCTGCAAGAATAGGTAATTGTTTAGGAGCGAAAATGCACCAAAAGATTGCAATCAATACTATTCCAATAGGAAACAATTGCTTTGCCATCGCCATGGCTTTATTTTCGCCTTTGCCTTTAAGGGAGAACATGGGTATTTCGCTTACCAGCAACAAAGACAAAACCACAGATAAAACAGGAATAAACCAAGAGCTTTGCATTAATTGCAATAAAAAAGTATCAATGCCAGATTCAATGCAAAGATGACTATGCGCAGTAATAGCGCCAACCATCATTGCCAAGGCTGGCGTAGGAAGACCAAGAAAAGACTTAGTCTGTCTCTCATCCAAATTAAATTTGGCTAATCTGAGAGCTGAAAAAGGCACAATCAATAAAGCTATAAATGCAAGAAAACTTGGATATGCATTATTGATTTTGTAGTACCAGGAAAAAAACATCAAGGCCGGAGCCAGACCAAAGCTGACTAAATCGCAGAGAGAATCCAGCTCCTTACCGATGTTTGAGTATGCCTTTAGAAGGCAAGCTGCAGCACCATCGCAAAAATCGAAAACAGCGCCTGCAAGAATAAAACAGAATGCAGGCCAATAAAACCCCCAAAGAGTCAGTATGACGGCACAAGTGCCGCAAACCAAATTTAGGCAGGTGATGATATTTGGAATGTGCTTACGCATAATTAGTCAATTATTTAATCCCCAGCTTAGCTTTAATAGCAGCAGGAATAGCATCTTTGTGAATAAGAATATTTAAAGTTTTGTAACGTGCATAGGCGTCAGACACATACCATATTCCTTTATAAGTGCCAGTCATACCCCAAGAATTTTTCACGATGAAGTATTTAGTGCCTTTTTGGTCAACAGCTGTACCATAAATATGCATGCCATGATCATCAGTTGTCTCTTTATTGTCAAAAGCCACCTGACGCATTTCTTGAGTAATCACTTTCTCAGGAGCATTTTTTCTCATCTCCTCTAGCTGTTTAGATTTATCTTCAGCTGACACGCCTACCCAACGTGCTTGATCACTGCCTGCTTGCTCAACAGCAGCCACATCTGGAACGATGCCAACACCTTGACGATTAAAACCATCCTCGCTTACATCTGCACCCCATGCAATTGTATAGCCTTTGTCAATTGCATTGTACATAACATCCATCAATTCGTCAATTGGCAAATTATAAGATTTTGTCCAACGCCAATTATCAGGCACCTCTATTTCGAATTGGCTATAAAATGGATGGTGGGTAAATGAAGTCAAAGACACATATTCATCTAAATTGGTCAGACCTATCTCATCACGATATGAAGCGGGTGTATAGCTTTTCCCATTATACTGAAAAGTCGTTGGGCATTCACCAAGATATGCATCAAGAATGCCTGTCAAACCATTTTTCCATGCAGTTGAGAGTCGACGGTTGGGATTTTTGACAATAGCTGAAAGATATCCAGTCATACCGGCAGCCAACTCGCTGTGCATATGTCTATTTTCACCATAGTTCAAACCATCCATAAGACTATTTGGAACAATTCCATATGTTTTAATAACTTCAATTACATCGCCGAAATCACTACCTTGAGCAAAATTGAGATTGCCATCAAGCCTAATATATTTTTCGGCTTTATCTTGATATGCTTTGCTGACCACGAACATTTCGCTTAGGTCCACATCTCCTTTATATCCTTTTCTGATAAGCTCACTTTCCAAGAATGATAATGTAGAAAAGCACCAGCAAGTACCGGAACTGGCTTGGTTTTTAATAGAAGTAACAGGGAGCTCTTTGATTGTTTGAAATTCAGGAGCTTGGGCATAAGAAGCTGAGCAAAGAGTCAGCAATGCCGCGATTGTAAAGAATAGTTTTTTCATGTTTATAAAAAATAATAATATTTTAACCAATACTCGAAAATAGGATCTATTAAAAACACAGACCCATCATCGTCAACAGTAATAATCTCTTTTTTAAGGAGAGAATCTTTAACTCTTGCCACATGGGCAGAACTAATCAAATTATATTGTTCCAATATATCCGCAGAACAGAAGCGTGTAACATTATCATTAATTGCTTTTAGAAAGTTAATTTGATTTATTGTCAATTCACATATTGTCTCTTTGAAAGCAGCATCATGAACATATATTAATGATTCTTTTGCATGATTGATGATATTGGTATTGATGTAACCAATGGTGCTATCATAGCAAATAGAAGCAAAATGTTGAGTATACCATGGGTGGCCTTTACAGAATGCATAAATTTCATCTGCCATATCTTGTTCAATGACACGACCTGTTCTTTGAAAAGTAGAAATAATATAGTTTGTGAAAGGTTTACTTTCAATACTTGCAAGTTGAATCATTTCTACATCTCGGGCAGAAAACCATTCAGTTTCCTTAAAAATGTATTTCATGCGGTTAATACAACTGCCTGTAAAAATATAGTTTGCAGAATTATGCTTATTAAGAATTTTGGCAAAGCACTCCATGAATTTTTCACCTTCGTCAAAAAAAAGAATATTTTGAAATTCCTTAAAGTAGATGAGAATATTCAAGCCAAAATGCTGATTCATTAAGTCAGGCAAGTCCAAAAGGCGATTTTGAGAAATATTATTAATATCAATATTCAAAGGTAAAGGAGAAAGAATGTTATACCTTTCAAAAATAGGGATAATCTCCCTTTCATAAAGATCAAGGAATTGCTCTTTAGTGCGAATATTGAATAAATCAATGGTGATTTTGGTATCCCTGTAACCATTTCGTTTCAAGGATTCATACACATTTTTCACCAAAGATTCTTTTCCTGTTTTAGGTGAACCGTAAACTACGGCTTTCTTCTTATTTTTAATGCATTTGAATAGCCTGGCGATTTCTTCTTTTCTATCAATAAATTGTGCTCCTTCAGCCGGCTTTTCGTATGCGAAAAGTATTTCCATGCGCGAGCTGCCGCTTATAGCGACTGATTAAGATAGGTTTAGTAACAATTGCGTTACAAAAATAATAAATTTTTTTTGCTGTTACAAATAAAACAAGTATATTTGCAGACCTAAAAAAAGCAAAAGACTGTTAAGCTATTGATTAAGAGATAATTACTTTATATTATTATCCGCTTGCAGTCATAAATTATTAAATTTATTTATATATGTACGCAATCGTAGATATTGCAGGACAGCAATTCAAAGTTGAAAAGGGTAACCAGATCTTTGTAAACCGTTTGGCTGCAGAAGTTGGTGCTGCTGTTGATTTTGAAAAAGTTCTTCTAACCGACAATGAAGGTACTATCAATGTCGGTGCCCCTTATGTTCAAGGAGCTAGTATAAAGGCTACAGTAATGGAGCATTGCAAAGCTGACAAAGTTATCGTTTTCCACAAGATTCGTCGCAAAGGTCTCAAAAAGAAAAATGGACATCGTCAGTATCTTACAAAAATTCAAATTGAAGAAATTGCTTAATTAAAACGTTTAGATTATGGCTCACAAAAAAGGTGTCGGTAGTTCAAAGAATGGCCGCGATTCAGAAAGCAAACGCTTAGGCGTTAAATTATTTGGTGGACAATTTGCCAAAGCAGGTAGCATCCTTGTTCGTCAAAGAGGAACAGTTCACAACCCAGGTGAAAATGTGGGAATGGGCAAAGACCATACTCTTTACGCTTTATCAGAGGGTATTGTAACCTTCAAAAAGACTAGAGAGGACAAGTCTTATGTGTCAGTTTTGCCGAAAGCTTAATTGAATACTTAGAAAATTATTATGAGGGCGACTAATAAGGTCGTCTTCTTTGTTATAGGGGCTGAATAAAAGTTCGAGAACAAGGCTTGCGAGATTGAATATGAGGGAGTTACCTTTCGGTAATGACGGATTATTCAATGAGCGTAACGCAGTTATCGGACTTATTTGGTCAGCCACGTTTTTTTTATTTTCTAAAGAATCTTAGAATCTCTCCAATAACCATTACCAGAGAAGTAGAAAGAAATATGATTAATAGATCCTTAACACTTAATGGTTCAACATTAAAGAATTCTCCTCCGATATAAACAATTACCAGTTGCCCCACCAAGATAAATAGGAGAATTAAGATAAAACTGCCGCAATCTTTCAAATGCCATGTACTTTTGTTGGTTGCAAACACTTTTGCATTAAAAAGATTCCAAAACTGCAAAAAAACGAAAGTGGTAAAAAAAATACTCTGCTCATATCCTGACAGTCCATTATAATCTGTAATCGTTATTTGGGACAATCTCATATTTGCGGTAATGTTGGTATGCTCCAATAGCCAGGCGAAGCCAATCATAAATACACAAAAAATCCCTCCCACTACGATAATTTGACCAATCATTTGTTTATTGATGATAAACTCATTACGATTGCGAGGCAAGTCATTCATAACTCTCTTATCTGGAGGCAATGAAGATAGGGCCATAGCAGCAAATGTGTCCATTATTAAATTAATCCAAAGCATCTGGGTAACTGTCAACGGAGATTGAATGCCGATAAATGCTCCAAAGAGAACAATCAAACATGCAGATACATTGACTGT
>JAAZCF010000258.1 GCA_012513425.1 Bacteroidales bacterium | reverse complement strand
GTGATAATCGCTGTAGAGCTTTGCTTGGGGACATAGCGCGGCAGCTTGCTGAAGATGTGGCTCGTAGTCATCGCAAAGAGCGACTATCTTGGCACTCTTGTCAACTAAGAGATTTGCGATATGAAATTGTCCGCGAGAACCTGTACCAATAATACCCAACCTTGCAACTTGGCCCTCTATCTCTTTTGCTCCCTCTTTTGTACAAGAGCTGAGCCATGGGAATAGACTTAGAGCACTGCCTACTGCAAACAGGCCTCCCATATTGGAGAGGAATTCTTTTCGCGTTATTAGTTTACTCATTTTATTAATTATTTAAGTTTCGCAAGTAAGTATTAACGAAAAAAGCTAGGTTGAAAATCCTTGAAATCTTTGGTTATTTCAGTGATTTTCAGTATATTAAAGTGACCAAACAAAAATATACACCTAGCATGAACAAAGATAGACAAATAGTTTCTGAGTTGCACAATTTTTTCACGGAAAGTGGCTGTAGACTCGGTGTACAGAGGATAATGAACGTACTGGGAACCATAAACATCACAGGAAGGCAGATGGCTTTCGAAAAGAAACCCAACTGCAAGTTCACCTGTGCCCAGGTCATCCAAATGATGATCCTCTTCCCATTCTTCTCTGTCAAGAATGCTGCAAACTATGTCGGCAGTTCGCTGCAGTCTCTCTTTGATTGTCACAAAGACATGTTCTATCGCGTTCTCTCGAATGACAGAATTGACTGGCGTCACATACTTCGCTATGTCAACAAGAAGCTGGTCCTTGCCATCTCCGTCCGAAGCGATGCCAGAAACTCCGAATATCCTGTCTGCATGATTGCGGATGACACCGACATTCCTAAGACAGGTCGTAAAGGCGAGATGCTTGGACGCGTTTACTCCCATGTTGCAGGTCGCGGAAGCATCCTTGGTCACAAGGGACTCTTCCTCTGTCGTACCGATGGTCGCACCCAGATGCTTGTTGACTTTACCCTTCAGGGAGAAGAAGGTAGAGTGGCTTCCAAGCC
Source organism: Bacteroidales bacterium (assembly GCA_012513425.1). Taxonomy (GTDB): domain Bacteria; phylum Bacteroidota; class Bacteroidia; order Bacteroidales; family UBA932; genus Equibacterium. The sequence goes on along the minus strand of JAAZCF010000258.1, from coordinate 15,301 downwards.
CCAGGGCCTTTCCAAGAAGGATATCGATGCACGCTACAACAAGGAAAGGGATGCCGAATCCAAGGTGGAGAAGCGCAAGGCTGAGTACTTCAAGGACAAAATCAGCAATCTGAAGATGATGCTCAACAGGGCGTCCATCGAGCACATGAGCTTCGACTATCTCCTTGTTGACAGCTGGTTCACCTGCAAGGAAATGGTCAAGTACATAAGGCGTAAAGGCAGCAAGGCTCACTTGCTGGGTATGATCAAGATGAGCAAGACCAAATATGCTGTTGGCGGGGAGGAAATGACTGCCACAGCCATCGCTTCCGCAATGACCAAGAAAAAGGCTGTCAAGTACTCTCGTTCTCATAAATTCTACTACTTTGAGACAGATGCCGTCTTTGCAGGCAAGTCTGTCAAGCTCTTCTTCTATCGCTTCGGCAAGAAGGGCGAATGGAAAGCTCTGCTGTCAACAGACACTGCACTTACGCCCTTCAAGGCCTATCAAACATACTCAATGCGCTGGGCTATTGAGGTCGTCTTCCACGAATGCAAGAGTCTTCTCAAGCTGGGCAAGTGCCAATGTCGGGACTTTGGCTCACAGATTGCCTCAATATCGCTTAACATGCTACAATACAACTTATTGTCATACGTCAAGAGGTTCGAGTCTTATGAGACCATCGGAGGTCTGTTCCGAGAAATCACTGAGCAGACTGTCGAACTCTCAATCACAGAAAAGATCTGGGGTCTCATCCGGGAGATAGTGTCTGCAATCGCCGACTTCTTCTCTACAGACTTTGATGAACTCTTGACTAACATCATAAACGAAAACAAACAACTCAAGGCGATGATGGGCGTGGTCCAGCAACTACAACTGGTGGCCTAAATCACTTGCGAAACTTAAATTAATTAACTCTAATAATATTCGTGTTTCCGTTGGTCAGACAATATATCTCGCTGGCCGAATAGCCCTTAAATCGAGCTAAAATTTCGCTCCTTTTATCTTTTGAAGCAACATATAATGCAGTTGATAGAACTTCACAAACCATTGGAGAAGCGCCCGTAACTGCAATCATTTCTTCTCTGGCCACATGATCTCCTGTAGAAGGATCGATGATGTGTTCCATTCCTCTGCCATTTTTTCCAGAAATAGATAGGGCACAATCCTTAAGGTTGAAGGTGTGTGCTCTCCAGCCTTAGAAAAATGGATGTTCAATGGAAACTGGCCAATATTCGCCATAAGGATGGGTTCCGAGTGCAAATGTAGAACTATTTCCAAAATTTAAAAGAGCGCATTTCTTATCTTTATTTTTAAGTAATTCGCAGGCTTTTTCCAAAGCATAGCCCTTGGCAAAACCACCTAAGTCAAGCTTGACTGATGAATCAATGAAAGAAACTGTGTGTTGGTTGGCATCAAGGTTGTAATTATTGACTCCATTTGACGCAGTTCTGGAAATGCTGTTTACCGAAATATCAAAACATGAATCAGTGCTTATGCAAAACACTTTGCATAACTCCAACACAAGGAACATTTCGTCATCTATTTCTATTGGCTTTTGTGCAGCATTATCATTAATAAAAGATAGTGCCGACCTTTTGTCAAAGCGATTGAATTTGTCATTGATTGCGGCACAAAGATCCCATATTTGGGCAATAATGTCCTGAGAGGCTTCTTCGCTACAATATGGCAAAATAATCTCCGCCACGGAGTGCATCGTGTCGTACGATGAGTAGGCTACCGGTGCGGAGATATTTTTATTGCTATACTTGAAAGAAACCATCTATTTCTTTGAGCTGAAAATCTTTTTTATTGCCAAATAGAGTAATCGTCCAATAAGCACCAATACATAGAAAATGATTGAAACTAAGACGGTAAATCCTATCTGAGAAAAGACTTCATGCCATGGGGTTTGATAAACAATGATGCAAACTATGTTGGTCAGCACTGCGCATATAAAGCAAGCGAGTGCAATCATTAATTCAGTCTTAACCCTTTTGCTTGAAATGACGAGGTCTTTCATACTTAGTTATTAAAGTTTGTAGAACTGTTCCCAACCTTTTCTAGGAGTTTGATCGGCCAACATAGCTGTTGCGAAACGGTCACCAACAACAGTCTTTGAAACGTTGTCAAAGATGAGCTTTCTATTGAGACGCATAGCTATTGTACCAAGAGCAAACATCTGAGCGAGTGGAGTGAAAGTCTGGAATGAAGAACGAGTTTTCTCTCTTCCCATAGCAGCGAGAATGAAGTTCTGATAGTGGTCTGATGGACTTGCAGGTACTTCTGGAAGATATTTGGCAATTTCAGCGGCTCTGGCAGCAGAAACGATTTGAGTAGCTGCAGCATGTGAACCACGTTTGAAAACGATATCTTTTCCATCAGGACCCTTGCCATACATAATTGAACCTGGAGAAGGTACTTTTGCCCCATCAGCAGCTGGAGCAGCAACTGGAGCAGCTTGATGCTGTTGGCCGGCTGGACGTTGTTGGCCACCTTGACGCTGTGCAGCTTGTGCATTGTTTTGACCTTTGAAAGAGTTAGGATCTACTTGTTGACCATTGATAACCATAGCAGGAATATTGCTGTCAGCATTTGTTACCACATCCCAATATCCATCAGGGAGAGGTGGAAGGTTCTTCTCACCATCGTACCATGTAACTTCGCATTCAGGAAGATTTCCTCGAGCTGCAAATTTGTAGCGAACAGTTGTTTCCATAGGGAAGAAGAAATCGTTGTGTCCAACTACATGAACAGGATCAATTTCGTAAGGAACGCCAAGGCGAAGGAATTCGTGAGGAGTATCAATAAGGTGAGCACCCCAGTCACCAACTGCTCCCATGCCGAAATCATACCAACCACGCCAGTTGCCTGGGTGATATTTATCGTTAAAATCGTGATATTTTTGAGTCATTAGCCATGTATCCCAATCCATTCCTTCAGGAATTGGTTGAGCTTCTGGATAACGAGTGATTGCAGGATCATATGGATACCAACGACGCCAGTTGTTGAAGTGAGCTGTGATCTTTGTCACATCTTTGATAACACCAGCATCAACCCATGCTTTGAACTGGAAGTAATTCTCGCCTGAGTGACCTTGGTTTCCTACTTGTGTGGCTACTTCTGGGTGACGATTTGCGATGTCACACATAAGCTCGGCTTCATGGAAGGTACGGCACATAGGTTTTTCAACATATACGCTCTTGTCATAAGAAACGGCAAGCATACAAGCAGCAAAGTGAGCGAAGTCAGGAATGGCTATAAGAACTGCATCAAAACTATCGTGGAATTCATCAAACATTTTACGGAAATCAGAGTATACCTTTGCTTTAGGAAATTTTGCAATAGTTCTTTGGCTACCTGCGCTCTTGAGATCAACATCACAAAGGGCAGTGAATTCGCAAAGACCAGATCTTTCAAATTGTCCGATGTCGCTGGATGCTTGATTGGCTAGACCAATACAAGCTAAACGAATTTTTTGGCCATCTGCTCTGGCAGCTTCCAATTCAGTCTGAACAGGAGCAAATACTGCAGATTTGGTGGCGGCTTTAGCTAACGAGCCAGTAAGGACTGTGCCGGCTGTTGCAATTCCTGCTGTTTTGAGGAATTGGCGTCTTGAAAAATCTTTCATATATTTTTATTTTATTTTAGAGGTTTCAAAAACAAGAAATCCTTCCAAAATTAGGAAGGATTTCTTAAGAAAGCAATGATTTCTCTTATAAAGTAGAGTATTTGTCCCCATATTCAATTTGTTGACCTACAAAATCTTCACAATATTCAATGATGTAATCCACCACTTTGTTGTTTTCGATAACAGGCACAATATTCGGATTGACGAAGCCCTTGTATGGTTTCAAATTTAGTGAGCCATATCTTTCTATCACTTCTTTGTGTAATACAGGGTCAATGTTGACAGCATATTTCTCGACAATTGCTTTTCCAGCTTCATAGTCGCCTTCGCTCTTGATTCTTTGCATCTCAGCTAATAGTTTTCCAAATAAGGTTTTCAGAGCAGCATAGTCATTGATTACAAAATAGGTTTTGCCATCACGGATTTTTTTCTCAATTACTTTGTCTTCCATACCTTGTTCATAACACCATTCTGCTATGAGTTTGCGATTCTGCATATGCGCCTCTGTGTTTTGCTTGCCCAACTCTACTCTAGAAAACTGTGTAAAAATACCATTGCGAATGTAGCTGTCATACTCGGCTTTATATGCGTCCTTGTCACTGAGAATGCCTAACTCAACCAACTTAGGGTCTGCCAGATAATATAGAGCAAAAAGGTCAGCTCTGGCTTCTTCCAAGGTTGAACTATATTCTTTTAGAGCATTTGGAGAAGTGCCTTCGAGTAATTGTCCTGAACCATGGCCAAGACATTCATGAAGGTCAGTGTGAAGATTGTCAGTGATGCTTCCAAATGCTTTTGCGCGCCCTATTTCTGCCTCATCCCAAGCAAATTCTTTCAACACACTATTAGGCTTTTCATTTGCTGCTTTATCATAAGCATCAGTGATATTTGCGATAGTGACTGATTTTGAGCCATAGTCTTTTCTAATCCAATCAGCATTTGGCAAATTGATGCCAATAGCTGTTGAAGGGTAGGTGTCACCGGCCAAGCAAGCTGCATTAATTACTTTGGCAGATACTCCTTTGACATGTGGCTTCCTGAACTTAGGATCAATAGGAGAGTTGTCTTCAAACCATTGGGCATTATTGCTAATGATTATTGTGCGCTCTGATGCAACATTGTCGCGGAAATTAACCAAAGATTCCCAGTTAGCTTTCATTCCAAGAGGATCTCCATAAACTTCAATGAAACCATTAATGAAATCTATATCAGACTCTGTGTCTTGAACCCAGCTGATATTGTACTGGTCCCACATTTTCAGATCGCCACTGCGGTAATATGCCACAAGCTCAGAAATGTATTTTTTCTGGACATCGTTTTCGGCAACTTCTTTTGCTGCTTCAAGCATTTCTACTATCTTTTTGATGGCATTGCCATAAAGACCTTCAGTGGAGTATACCATCTCTTGTATAGTTCCATCAGCAGTTTTTACCAAGCGGCTGTTTAGTCCATAAGAGATTGGAGTCGAGTCATTGGGATTTTCCACTGCCACATAAAATGCTTCGGCTTCTTTTTGGGACACACCTTCATAAAGATGATTTGCAGAGGCTTGAATAAGGTCCTCACCTTTGCCTTGATATTTTCTATAAGGCGCAATTTCTGGATTATAGATTATGTCGATGAGGTTCATATCGCAGCCTTGAGTAGCAAATAACTCTTCCATATATGATTGAGGACAATCAGGAAAGAATTTGTGCTCTCCATAATGATGGTGAATACCATTGCTGAAGAAAACTCTTTTGGCGTATACCATGAAGTCTTGCCAATTCTTGTTGGTCTTGTCTCCCTTATAATCTTTGATGATTGTTTCTATTGCCTTTCTGATAGGAAGATTATATTTATAGTTTTGAGCCCATATGATGTCACGACCATATTTTGCGGCTTCACTCAAGTAATAGATATACTCTTTTTGTTGGAAAGAAAGCTTGTCCCAATCCGGAATTTGATATTTAATAATCTCCAAGTCTGCAAATTCGTCAAGACAATATTTGAATTCAGAAGTAGAAGACTCAGTTTTCGGAGCACAAGCCCCGGCTGCCATTAGACCTGCAGTAGCTAATACGCACATAACTTTATTTAGTTTCATTTTTTTTATTGTGTTTAAATGATAGTTTGCAAATATAATATATGAGCACAAGGCTAATAAGTATACATACAATAAGAATAGATCCAATGATGTGCTCTTTAATTGAATTTTTAATGACCATTGACTCTCCGTCATCTTCGAACATTTCATCAGGTAACCCATTCGACATTTCGGTAATAGACCATTTTTCCGCAACATATCCATCACTGAAAAGGGTGGCTCCACCGTTAGATCTATTGATTGTCATGAGTAATCTTTTGTCGGCAAAAGCAACCTCTTGTTGAAAATACTCAGGGATTGCCTCATTAACGATTGATGACGCAACAATTAATTCTCCTCCGAAGTTTTTAACTTGCTGAGAAAAATCAGCTATCTTATTCCATTTGTCTTCAGATAATTTTGCAGGGTCATAAATTGAAATAAGCACTGACATCTGGCTTGATAACAGCTGGTCGGTGATGTCATTTTCATTCTGATCAAAAAACATGAAGTCTGAATATTGACTGCCCTCTGAAGTCATTTCAGTGATGCTGTCATAAAAAGTCCAAGTGGAGTCAGGCAGATTCTCCAAGTCAAAACTCTCAACTTTGCCATCTTTTTGGTACAGAAAAGTAGTGTTATAATCGGATTCATCTTCGCAGGCAACAAGAGATCCAATTCTGTAAGGGGTGAACTCCCATATTGGCACATAATAGAAAGAATGAATCCACAATGCAAGTCCTGCTGCTGCAAAAAAGCCTAAGAAAGCCCATTCTACTGCAGGAGAGGCAATCAAAGCTATTTTCTTTCTTTGCATAAAAAGCAAAAATATGCATGGCAGTAGAATCAAATTTTTTAAAAAAGTTTGCCAGTTTGTAAGATGAATCGCTTCTCCAAAACATCCGCAATCGCTGATAGGGTTGAAAATAGCAAGATAGAGAGTGAGTAGAGTGAAAAATGCACTTAGACATAAAGCTACTGTTGAGGTAATTTTTATTCTTACTGCTAGTAAAATGCAAATACCAAGAGTAAACTCGGTCACAGCCAGCAACATGCCGATAAAGAGTGCCGTGCCATCAAGAGCTCCAAGGTGCATGGCTGCAAAATATTCCTTAAATATTAAGGATGTACCCAGAGGAGAGAGTAGTTTGACTATTCCTGAAAAAATGAATGTGAGACCGAAAATCAGTCTGCATATAGTTCTTAGAAATCTCATTTAATCTTTTTTGCTATTTGTTTTTTGATTTTTTCAAAGATAACCTCAGCTTCCAACATTCGGCCAGAAGAACAGCTGCAATCGATGCGGATAAAGTTTTTATCTTTTTCGCACTGTTCCAAATATGTTGCTCTAACCTTCATCTGGAAAGCAATACTGGCTTCGTGAATGTCGCTTTTCCCTTCCAAATAATCTCTATCACTGCCGCAACGGTTGCGTTTCAGCTGCTCATCTACAAAGTCAACAGGAACATCCAAAAATAGATTCAAATCAGGCTTTGGAATGTTACAAATATTATATTCATAATTGAAAATCCAATCTCTGAGCTCCGCCGCTTCCTTGTTGTTTGCGAATTTAGCACATTGAAAACCTATATTGGAATAAACATATCTGTCTAAAATGACACAATAACCTTCGGATAGCCATTGACGAATGTCTTTGGCGGCATCACTTCTATCAAGCGCAAATAGAAGAGCCACCAACTGAGGATGAACCTCATCATTGCCCCCAAAGTCACCTCTTAAAAACCTAGCAATCAAATCTCCGTAGATAGGAGCTTCGTATCTTGGGAAATGGAGATATTTTGTCTTTTCCCCGGCATCTTGCAGATATTTGTCAAGCATTTTTACTTGTGTGGATTTCCCTGCACCATCCAACCCTTCTAGGACTATCAGCATAAAATATATTGTTATCTTTGTCGCATGCGCAAATATACTAACATAATGGGAATCATTAATCTGAATAATGATTCATTTTATCGACAAAGTAGAGTTAAGAACCAAAGTGAGTTTCAAAATAGAGTTGCGCAAATGTTTTATGATGGCGCTGATATAATAGATATTGGCGCATGCAGTTCCAGACCTGGAAGTGTATATGAGGGAGAAGAAGTTGAATGGCAAAGGCTGGAACCTGCATTGAGGGTGATATCGAATTTATTTACAGGAAAAAACTTTTCAATAGACACTTTTTCATCAAGTATAGTTAAAAAAGCTTATGATATTATCGGCCCATTTATGGTAAATGATATCTCGGCATCAGAGGCTGATAGTGAAATGCTAAATACTGTTGCAGAATTGGGGCTGCAATATGTGGCTATGCACAAAAGGGGGAATGGAGTTACTATGGACAATCTTTGTCAATATGATGATGTTGTTGAAGAAGTAAAATCCTATTTTCGTCATTTCGCACAAAAAGCTGCTGATTATGGAGTTAATAATTGGATTCTCGATCCAGGGTTCGGCTTTGCAAAAACTAATGAGCAAAATTTCGAAATGCTGGCCAAATTGAGTGAGTTTTCTTCTTTTGGAAAACCTATTTTGGTGGGAATATCGAGAAAAAGAATGGTGTGGGAGCCTTTGGGACTAAGCCCTGAGACCTGTTTGATAGAGAATCTGCGTCTTCAAGGACAAGCGGCTATTTCTGGCGCTTCTTATTTACGCGTTCACGACGTTGGGGCTTTTGCTGATTATCTTGCCACAATTCATTGAAATTATTAAAATCTTTACTGAAAGCAATTCCAACTCCATTGCGTTGAGTTTGGTCAAGGTAACTACTAAACTCGTCGGCAGAGTGAGAAAACATAGTGAGTTTGGTGCGACCATTTTTGCCTAGTTTGATTTCAACATCCAAATTGCCCATCACGTCGTTTTTCTCTGAGCGTTGATATTGTTTGTTGCCAATATTACCATTAATCGTCACACGATTATTAAATAGTTGTGTGCTTACAGCTACGTCGAACACATCATTTCCTGAGTTATTGCTTTGATAGTTCAATCCCAGATCTACAGGAATATTGAGTTGCTCCAATACTCCATTGATTTGATTGGCCATCATTTCACCCATGTTCAACATATTGATTGTTGAGGTATTGTTGTTGATGCCGGATTGCTCGTCAGGTAAAAAGTTTCCTGTGAGAAGAAGAGCAACAAATTGCTTCATTCGCTTGTCTTCAGTCATAAAAGCTGGTTCAATCCTGGCTTGTATGGATGGTTCAACATCATCCACTTTTATATCAAAGCCCAACTCAGGATTTGAAAGCTTACCAGTAATGCCCAGCAAACAATGAATGTTTTTGCGAGAAGTAGATAAGAGAGAATCAGTCAAAAGAGGTGACAGAGAAGCTTTTGTTGTATAGTTTGCGGTCAAATCCAGCTCAGATTGCATGATATCTCCAGTAAAATTTATCGTGCTGCCTTCGTCAATAGAGAAACTCTTTGTGACAAGACCAAGAAGATTATATCTGAAGCTACCTTCTTCTATACCATAATTGCCTCTTATGTCAAATAAATCGTTATTCACAGTGATATTGATAAGCCCGGCACCTTTGGCTTTTAATATATTCCCAGAATTCTTGTCAATATCAAGGATAACTTCAGTATTATTTGTAGTATTAAGTTTCAGTTTGACTGTAAAATTGCTTGGCTCTATGTCTTTCATTTTCTTGGAATTATGAAGAAGAAGAGAGTCATAAGAACTGAGAATCGGGCGATAATCATTAATAAATGTGAGGATAGATTGGCGGTTTGTGACAGCACCACCCAGAGGTACATTAATGGAAGAAGCGGCAGAAGTTGTTGCATCAATGGTAAGTGTAATATCATTTGTTGGACCATTGATGGAAATGTCTCCGTCAGCAGTGGTTTTTCCATAGAAACTGCTGTTATCTTCATTTGATGTGTTGAGAGCAATCATGTCTTTGACCCAGATAGCTACATCAATCATCATATTTTCAAAATGATCAAATCTTAAACCACCATTAACAGTACCAACTCCTCTGACACCATCCGTAATGCTTGCATTTTGAAATATAATTCCTTTCGGGCTGACATTGAATGAACCTGTGATGCCATAGCGAACCTTTGTGAAATCAAGAGTGCCTGCAAATTCGTTGAGATATCCTTTACTTGAATTGATCTCCAATTTATCTATAGGGCCGCTGACCTTGGCATCCAAAGAGAGACTGCCTGTCAAGTCAGTCATAATAGTGCTTAAGAAAGGTCCTGCTAGGTTAGCACGGAGGCTGTCGATATGAACATCTGCTTCAACTTCTTTTTTATCAGGGAAGAATGTGCCGCTAATATCTATTATTTTTTTCTCTGCCAAAGTGTTAAGAAGGCTAAAGTCTAATTTTTCATCAGTGTTTTCCCAATTCGCAAGAATATCAAGATCGCCTAAAAGGTTGTCGGCTAGATAGATTGAATCAGCTGCTATATCTGAATCAATAAGGATATCTCCAAGTACAGCAGAGGCCTTGGCATCACCTGTGATAGAACCTTTGATAGACAGAGAATCAGAAAGGAAAGGGTTTAGAATAGATGCATCGAAATTGCGCATTTCTATATTACACTCATCTTCAGAGTTCTTAGTAAGCAAGCCGTCTACAACCAGATATTGGTCTTCACAGTCAATTCGAAACTGGTGGATAGCTATTTTCTTGTCACCCATGTAAATAGAAGCCGGCTCAATGGTCCATTTATCTCCGTTAATAGCAAAGCCTGATTCATACAAATTGACTAACATAGTATAGTCGCTTGAACTTGTATCAGGAAAAGCAACCAAAGCCTTTAGTTGACCTTTGTTGGGACGATTGTCACTCTTATTGTAGTTTAATGAGAAATCAATACAATTTCCATCAATCTGAGCTTCAATGTAGTTGCCTTCAGCTTCCAAATTGCCGAAACGCGCAAGTGAAGTAGTAATTTCTGTAGAGAGCTGTGTTTCATTACCCTTGAGGTCGATATTAAGGTCATTGATATAATTGCTTTGATAAGAAAGTAACTTAGAAGAAAGGTTGAAGTATGAGTTTTTGTTTTGGTCAGAGTCAAAGTGAATCTGAGTACCTTCTTCAATATGGATTTCTGGCATGAGATAGGCCAAAAGAGGCCTCATGTCAGCTGTTGTTATGTCTAATTTATAGTTTCCATTGGAAAATTTAAGATCAGAAGCTTTCCCACGTAAAATGTTATCAAGCTTGTTTTTTATTAAAACATATTGAACATCATTGATGAAAGTTGTGATAGGTTGGCTGCCACTAAATTGTCCGTTGATGAAAGAGGATTCAACTGAAGCACTATGTTGTCCATCCACAGCTTTGTTGTGAAAGTATATATTACCAATGTTGTGGGTTCCATTTTGGCCAATGCAGGTCAGATTCTTAATGGTGAGATCTCCATTTATGGTGTTATCAGGATTCTGTATAAAATCAGTGGATAAAGAAAAAGAAAGCTTTGAAATGTCTCGTTTGTCAAGTTTTAAAGCTGTCAAATTGGCATTTGCAAGTGATAAGTCGATATTAAACATTTTGCTTCCATCGGCAAGTGGACGTCCTACAACTGCATCAAGATTGAGATTGAGATTTGGATCTATACTTTTCAAATTAGCAGTGATTCCCTCTCTACTATACAAGCCGGTGGCAGTAATATCCTTATACTCATAGTCATTAAATATAAAACTTGTGATATTGATAGAATTAATATCAAGCCTGGTGTCATCGGGGTTTATTGCTGCAATCCCATTAACAGAACCATTGCAAGAAAGCAATCCCAAACTTTCGTTTGGGAGGAACTCACCGAGGTCAAACTCATCGGTATGCATATAGCCATCAATTTCGTAGCCTAAATCTTTGATGTTTCGGCAAATAATATCAACATTGACTTGACCAATATCAGAATATAAACCACCATAAGCAACAAAATCTTCAAAAAAACCATTGAGAGAGCCTTTGAAATTAAAATCCTGACCGGGAGCTAATTTGCTGACAGTGCCTTTTTTGAAGCCTTGACCAGAAACTGATGCAATGATGTCTTCAAGACCAGATGTGTTGAAAGAACATTTCTTGAGATCGAGTGAAACCATTGTCTCATTTGACAAAGGAAGGCCGCTCAGGTGGCCACTTAGATTTAGTAAAGTATTTTGAGCCGCTGCTACTGAAAAAGAATCAACTGTGAAATTACTTACGTAACCTTTAGCTTTGCCATTGACTTTCATTTTTAAAGTAATGTTATCAATCCCGGGAAGATAAAGACCTAGAGTGCTGAGATCTACAATAGCATCATCTATGCTGCAGTCAAGTTCAACCTTATTTAAAAAATCACTAAAAGCATCAAAGCTAGAGAATAATGCATGTGCATAGTCTAAGTGAATGTCAGAGTAATTGTCTTTATAAATGATATCTTCTACATGAACTCCACTCGAATCAAGAACTGCATCAAACTGGAATTTTTCTATTCTCAAGCCCTTGCTTTCTTCTAAAGAGATGTTTTTGATTTTGGCTTTAGCGCTTTTTTCGTTGAGGTTGAAGTTAATGTTACTGATATCAATATTAATGTTATTCAACTGCATATTGTGCCAGTCAATAGTGTGCTTTCCTGGCTCCAATTCCATTTGAGGTGGGAGAGGAAAGTTTTTGACAACATTGATGGCCATATTATTGGTTTTAACACTCTTGATATTGACAAGGACATTATCAAATCTGTCGAGTAAGCTTGCTTTGGTACTGTCTTTTTGCTCAGCTGGAGGAAAAATACCGGAAATATTCATCTTGTGATCAGCATCAACATCAATATTGACTATAGCATCACTTAATTCGAGTTTTCTTACTATTATGTTTCCTTTCAGGGCTTTGAAAGGTCTTAGATTGATTGACAATTTGCCGATATAAGCCAAAGTATCCTGGGCATTGTCTTGTAGTAAAGCATCTTTAACTATTATACTGTCAAAAAAAGAATAGTATAATTCACTAAAAGAAATATTACCATTTATGTTCTTTGAAACTTTTTCTGTGAAAGCATTACAAATTTTGGTTTGGATGCTTGGAATTTGAAGCACAGCCAAACCTACTGCAGGCAGGATAACCAGCAGACATATAATGCCTAATATGATTTTGCGAAAAACTTTCATTAACTCACAAAGATACATCTTTATTTTTGATACCTTTGCAGCCGGAAGCCTATAAATAATGAAAAAAAAGACAATAATTCTTGGTATAGAATCTTCCTGTGATGATACCTCTGCAGCAGTTTTGGCTGACAGATTTCTGCTGTCGAATGTTATGGCTTCACAGAAAATTCATGAACAATATGGTGGAGTTGTGCCTGAATTGGCATCAAGAGCTCATCAGCAAAATATTCTGCCTGTGGTTGATCAGGCTCTAAAGCAAGCTGCAGTGACTATGGATGATGTAGATGCTATAGCATTTACCAGAGGTCCTGGTCTTTTGGGGTCTTTGCTAGTCGGAGTGTCTTTTGCAAAAGGGTTGGCCCTTGCCACAGCTAAGCCTATGATTGAAGTGAATCATCTTCAAGGCCATATACTATCGCATTTTGTAATGCAAGAAGGTAAGCCATATAGCGAGCCTAAGTTTCCTTTTTTGGCTCTGCTTGTGTCAGGTGGTCATACTCAAATTATTAAAGTAAATGATTACTTAGATTTTGAGGTTTTAGGCCGCACCATTGATGATGCAGTTGGAGAGGCTTTTGACAAGTGTGCGAAGTTGTTGGATTTGGGATATCCAGGAGGTCCTGTTATTGATAGACTGGCTAAAGATGGAGATAGCAGTAGGTTTAGATTTGCAAAACCAAATGTGCCCGGCTTGGACTATAGCTTTAGTGGAATAAAGACGTCTCTGCTTTATTTTTTGAGAGATGAATTGGAAAAAGATCCTCAGTTTATTGAAAAAAATAAGGCTGATTTGTGTGCAAGCTTTCAAAAAGATCTGATAGATATTTTGATGAAAAAACTGCTGCTGGCTGTCAAACAGACAAATATAAACCAGATAGTAATAGGAGGCGGCGTGTCTGCCAACAGCGGACTGAGGAATAGAATAGTTGAGGAAGGGGAAAAGCGCGGCTGGGATACTTTTCTGCCAGAGCTTCGCTTTACGACAGACAATGCAGCTATGATTGCTGTTGTTGGCCATTTTAAATACGAAAAAGGTCTTTTTGCTTCAAATGATATTGCTCCAATTTCCAGGGCGGCTGATATGAACATGAGGTAACTATGAAAGAGTTTGAAGCTGTTTTTGACATAATGCACCAACCTTCTCACCAAGAGTTGATTTCCTTGGCAGCAACAGCTTGTGGCTTACCGGCATCTAAAGTCAGGGAGTGTCACATCATAAGACGTTCTCTGGATGCGCGTAAAAAACCAATTTATAGGTATCGTGTCGCAGCTTATTCGACCGATGATGAGTCTTATAAAGAGTATCATTTTGATTATAAAAACGTGTCTGAGGCTCCTGAAGTAATAGTGATAGGAGGAGGCCCTGCCGGAATGTTTGCTTCCCTTGAATTGTTACAGAAGGGCATGAAGCCGGTGTTGTTGGAAAGAGGGAAAGACGTTCATTCCAGAAAAGTGGATATTTCTGCAATTGTACGTCTCTCTAAGGTAAATGAAGAATCTAATTATTGCTTTGGAGAAGGAGGCGCAGGTACTTTTTCTGATGGAAAACTATATACTCGCTCAACGAAAAGAGGGGATGTTTTTGAAGTTCTTCACCAGTTTGTAAAGTTCGGAGCCCAAGAGTCAATATTGACTGATGCTCACCCTCATATTGGCAGCGATGTGTTGCCAACAGTTGTTGAAAATATTCGTAAATGTATTTTGTACCATGGCGGAGAATATTATTTTGGAACCAAAGTGGTTGATTTGGTTGAACCTTCATTGGCTGGCTCGCATTGGAAGGTGTTATGCTCTGATGGCAGAGTTTTTACTGCTAAAAATGTTATTTTGGCAACAGGACATTCTGCCAGAGATATTTATGAATTGTTCGCTGCCAAGTCTTGGGCTTTGGAAGCAAAGGGTTTTGCCTTGGGGGTTAGGGCCGAGCATCCACAATCGTTAATCAATAATATTCAATATGGTGGCAGATGGCAGCAAGGTTTTCCTTCTGCTGAGTATTCACTTGTGCAACAGGTCGATGGTAGGGGCGTATTTTCCTTTTGTATGTGTCCCGGTGGAGTGTTGGTGCCATCTACCACTCAGCAAGATAGTGTGGTTTTGAACGGAATGTCGCCTTCTTCCCGTTCAGGGAAATGGGCAAATTCAGGCATAGTCTGCTCTGTTGAGCCTGAGGATGTTCAGGGCTTTGAAAAATATGGAGTGTTGGCTTTGCTTGAGTTTCAAAGGTCAATAGAAATGCAGATGTATTCGGCATCAGGCTCTTTTGCAGCGCCTGCCCAGAGAATGATGGATTTCTGCCGAGGGAAAGAGTCTCAATCTTTGCCAAAATGTTCTTACGCTCCTGGTACAATATCTCTTCCGCTGCATGAATTACTTCCTGCTTTTGTGGCAGATCGTCTTCGTAAAGCTTTTGCCCTTTTTGACAAAAAGATGCATGGGTATTATTCACAAGATGCCCTTCTTCTTGGGGTTGAGTCTCGTACTTCTTCTGCAGTGCGCATCCCTAGAGCC
>JAAZCF010000257.1 GCA_012513425.1 Bacteroidales bacterium | reverse complement strand
TTTGGGAATTGAAATACGACCAAACTTCCCGTCGGGAATTACCAATGCACGATCTTTCATGTATGATCTCCAAAAGAGATCGTGCTCTCTATTGAATAGATTTAAACGGCTTCTGACGGCTTGAGATTCGCGTTCCCATTCAGGATACGCGAATACCTCAAGGCAGTCGGCAAATAGGCTTTTTTTTACGACGAAGCCTTGCTGGGGGCTCTCAGAGCATAGGTCTTTGAATGCAGAAGGAAAAACCAACCTCCCTCTGTCATCAACTTTTGCTTTATATTCGCCGATAAAACTAGCCATTCTTATAATTAATAGTGTAATGTGTATTGCAAAAGTAAAAACAATTTTCCATAATATTACATTTTGTTACATTTTTTTACAAAAAGTTATAAACAATTGTTAGATTTGTGTCCATGAATCGATTTGTATTAACACTTGTACTATTGTTGCTGACTGCATGCAGCAACGATAATATCCTTCAAGAAGAAGATATTCAGGAATCTGTGAACGACGAGAATGTTTCGGTATATGGTATAGACCTTGACCAATTTTCTGTCGAAGAGAACACGGTTCGTAAAGGAGACTTTTTTTCAACAATTCTCGATCGCTATGGAGTATCTCAGCAAACTGCATATCAATTGGCAGAGGTTTCCAAGGAAGTTTTTGATATTAAAAATATGCAGATTGGCAAGCCGTATCATGCTTATTTTGATTCTACACAAACCCTTGTTTATCTGATGTATGAAGCCTCTGATACAAAAATGGTTCTCTTTTCTCTTCAAGGTAATATGGGCGCAGAGATAATAGAAAAGCCTATTACGACAGAAGTGAAATATCAAGTAGTAAATTTACAAAATTCGCTATGGGCTGACATTCAGGCATTAGGAACAACTCCTCTATTGGCATTGAAATTATCTGACATCTATGCATGGACTATTGACTTTTTCGGGCTGCAAAAAGGAGATTCGTTTGAGGTAGTTTATGAAGAAAAATTCTGTGAAGGAAAAACCCTGGACATTGGGAATGTTTTCTATGCCGCTTTTGATCATTCAGGCAAAACATATTATGCCTTTTATTATGATGATGGCGAGCAAGACAGCAACAAATATTGGAATGAAAATGGCGAAAGTATGAGGAAGGCGTTTTTAAAAGCTCCTCTCAATTTCTCTCGAATAAGTTCAGGATTTTCATATGCACGAAAACATCCAATCACAAAAGTGGTTAAAGCCCATACTGGTGTTGATTATGCAGCTCGAAAGGGTACACCTGTGATGAGTATTGGGGACGGAGTTGTGACATCTGCAAAATATGAAGGAGCAGGAGGCAATACTATTCGAATAACCCATAATTCTGTGTACAAGACTGCCTATTTGCATCTTTCAAAATATGCCTCCGGCATCAAAGCAGGTGCAAGAGTGTCCCAAGGTCAGGTAATTGGGTATGTAGGCAGCACTGGCAGCAGTACCGGACCTCATTTGGATTTCAGGGTATGGAAAAATGGCTCTCCAATTAACCCGTTAAAGATGGAGTCTCCGCCTGCAACTCCTATTCCTGCTGAAAAAATGGCAGAATTTCAAGCTAATGTTGAACGCTCTTATGCAAAAAAAGATTCAATACAGATTTATGCTTATTATAGAGAAATCGTGTTGGCTCCGCTTAATATTTCTTTTGAATAATATTAAGTCCATCTCTTAGAGGAAGGATAAAGTTTTCAACCCTGGAATCGTTGGCAACCATTTCGTTAAAGGCAACAATTCCTTGCGTTTGGGCATCGGCAGGTATTGGGGCGAGATAGACTTTTCCATCCCATAACACATTGTCGGCAATAATTAAGCCTCCTGGGGTGGTCTTATCAAACACAAGATGATAATAATCGCAGTATTCACGTTTGTTTGCATCAATATACACTAGGTCAAACATACAATCAATATCAGTAATTATTGATTTGGCATCGCCAAAGCGCAAATCGACTATATTTGAAATTCCGGCCTTTTGGTAGCCGGCCAAAATCAAATCCTCCAATTCGTCATTTATTTCAATGGAGTGAATCATTCCGCCATCTGTCAAACCTTGTGCAAGACAGATAGTAGAATAGCCTGTAAATACCCCGAGTTCCAAAATATTTAGAGGTTTGGTGAGTTTTGATAGTAAGGCCAGCAGACTGCCGACTGAGGGGCCACTAAGCATACGGGCATG
>JAAZCF010000256.1 GCA_012513425.1 Bacteroidales bacterium | reverse complement strand
ATTGACATTATTGGCTCCATGAGAACCGGATTACACTTGCACATCGCATGACGGAAAGCGAGGCGGGCACAAATTTCAAACGACAAAGCATCTGAATCTACAGGGTGATACGAACCATCAAGAAGGCGGACCTTCATAGCTGTAACATTGTAGCCTGCCAACACACCATTGACCATAGCTGATTTGAATCCTTTTTCGACTGCAGGTATGAACTCTTTAGGAATGTTTCCACCCTTAACTTCATCAAAGAATTGAAGTCCTTCAACACCTTCGTCTGCAGGAGAAATCTCAACACTAATATCCGCGAATTTACCTCTACCACCAGATTGCTTTTTAAATAACTCGCGATGTTCACAACTAGAAGTAATAGCTTCTTTGAAATGAACTTGAGGAGCACCCTGGTTGATTTCTACACCAAACTCACGCTTCAAACGGTCAATAATGATATCAAGGTGAAGCTCACCCATACCACTAATGATTGTTTGACCAGTATCTTGGTCTGATTCAACAGTAAATGTAGGATCTTCTTCTGAGAGCTTAGCAAGAGCAAGCCCCAGCTTGTCGAGATCTTTTTGAGTCTTTGGCTCCACTGCCAAACCAATAACGGGAGCAGGGAAAGTAATAGACTCAAGAATAATAGGCTTATTTTCAAAGCAGATTGTATCGCCTGTGCGCAACTCTTTAAAACCAACAGCTGCACAAATGTCGCCGGCTTCGACGAAATTAATAGCATTCTGTCTGTTAGAGTGCATCTGAAACAATCTGGCTACACGTTCTTTTTTGCCTGAGCGTGCATTTAGGACATAAGAACCTGCATCCAAATGACCGGAATATACTCTCATGAATGCAAGACGGCCAACAAAAGGATCTGTAGCAATCTTGAACATAAGAGCACAGAAAGGCTCCGATGCATCTGGCTTGCGCTCAACAGTTTCATTTGTACGAAGATCAACTCCGTGAACTGAACCTTTGTCAAGCGGACTAGGTAAATAACGCACAACAGCATCAAGAAGGAATTGTACACCTTTGTTTTTGAAAGATGAGCCACAACATGTAGGAACTACCGACATATTGATAGTAGCCTTTCTCAAGGTATCAATAATTTCTTGCTCAGAGATGGAATCCGGGTTATCTAAAAACTTTTCAAGCATTTCGTCGTTATATTCGGCGATTTCTTCGATAATCTTTCCACGCCACTCTTTTGCTTCATCCAACATATCTGCTGGAATTTCCTTAACCTCATAGTTTACCAACTCAGAACCGTCATTATAGTAGATAGCTTTCATGGAAATCAAATCAATAATTCCCACAAACGTATCTTCAGCTCCAATAGGTAAAGATATAGGAACAGAACGTGCGCCTAGTTTTTCTTTAATTTCGTCCACAACAGCAAGAAAGTCAGCACCTGTACGGTCCATTTTGTTGACATATGCTATTTTTGGAACATGGTATTTATCTGCCTGACGCCAAACAGTTTCACTTTGAGGTTGAACACGCCCTACAGCACAGAAAGTAGCAATAGTACCATCCAAAACTCTCAAAGAACGTTCCACCTCAACAGTAAAGTCAACGTGGCCCGGAGTATCAATCAAATTGACTTGATACTGTTCATTGTTGTAGTGCCAGAAAGCAGTAGTTGCAGCTGAGGTAATAGTGATACCTCTTTCTTGCTCCTGAACCATCCAATCCATAGTAGCAGCACCATCGTGCACCTCGCCAATCCTATGAGTTTTTCCTGTATAATATAGGATACGCTCACTAGTAGTGGTCTTACCGGCGTCGATGTGCGCCATAATTCCAATATTTCTTGTGTATAAAAGATTTCTTGCCATTTTCTTAATAAATGCTTACGCTTAGAAGCGGAAGTGAGCAAAAGCTTTATTTGCTTCTGCCATTTTGTGCATATCTTCTTTTCTCTTATAAGCAGCACCTTCATTGTTGTATGCTGCCATAATTTCTGCACATAACTTTTCTGCCATAGAGCGGCCAGAACGTTTACGGGAGTAGAGAACCATATTCTTCATACTTAGTGAGATTTTACGTTCCGGTCTAACCTCTGTCGGTACCTGGAAGTTCGCACCACCCACACGACGGCTTTTAACCTCAACCTGTGGTGTGATGTTCTCAAGAGCTTTTCTCCAGACATCGATAGGAGCCTTTTCAGAATCTTTCATCTTCTCGCCAACCATGTCAATGGCATCGTAAAAAATAGAATACGCGATACTCTTCTTCCCCTGTAACATAAGATTGTTAACAAAGCGTGTAACATTCACGTCGTGAAACTTAGGATCAGGAAGTAGAATCCTCTTTTTAGGCTTCGTTTTTCTCATTTCTTCAATTAATTAAATTGTTGATTAAAATTTACTTCTTAGATTTCTTAGGACGTTTTGCGCCATAAAGCGAACGACTTTGTGTGCGTCCGTCTACGCCTGCTGTATCCAAAGCACCTCTAAGGATGTGGTAACGTACACCAGGAAGGTCTTTTACACGACCACCACAAACAAGCACGATGCTATGCTCTTGAAGGTTGTGACCTTCACCTGGGATGTATGCATTAACCTCTTTCTGATTGGTAAGACGTACACGTGCAACCTTTCTCATAGCCGAATTAGGCTTTTTGGGAGTAGTTGTGTAAACACGTACGCAAACACCACGTCTTTGAGGACATGCATCTAGCGCGCGAGATTTGCTCTTGACTTCGATAACCTCGCGACCCTTGCGAACTAATTGTTGAATTGTTGGCATAAATAGTTGTTATTCTTATATTTATGTAAATACTCCGCTAATTTGCGGGCTGCAAATATAGCAAAATTTCTACAGATACCAACAAGTTTTAAACAAAATGATATTACGAAGCTTATTTTTCAAAACGACTCATATTCGGGAGCAAGGCTTCAAAGCTTGAAATAAGTTGCTCTTTTATAGTCAGATATCTAGCATCTTCCATAGTTACATCATTGATACAGACAAACTTTCTTGATGGTTCTTTCAGCCAAGAACAAAGCTTTGGAGCAGAAGCCACTGCCAAAGAAAAATGTTTGCTGGAAATAGCACTTCCCTTATTGACCAGTCCTTTGTAATATAGGTAATCTGAAAAATAATACTGGGACAAATTGTCGATAGTGCGAGTTCTAGAAAGGATTGACTTAAAATCTTTTTCAATTGCTGCAAAAGCCTCTTGAGTTTCCGATTTAAACATGGGTTTACATATATGCTGTGGTCTTAAGAATAAGCAAGAAGGCTGTAAACCCAACACTTCTCTGGCCTTCGCATCACTTTTTTTGGTTTGTGTTTTGAAAAGATTACCGGCAAAAATATGCCTAGAAAAACGAAGAGAGACTTTACCATCAAAGAAGAAATCATTTGCAGAAGAAGCTGCCACCGGGAATATATCATCATTGAAATAAATGAACTGCTCGCAGAGGCCTTGAATCTTGTGTAGAAACATTTCAATGGTTGTACTATTAAAAGTAGGCAGAAAATCAAAAGGAATTATATCTTTATGCAGTACTATTTTCAACTCATCGGAACACCAAGATGGTACTTGCCCAGGACCACTAACCACCAAGAAAACATTATCAATAAATGGCATATTAACTTCAATTCCTCGGAGCAAATATTTCAACAACCCCCAATCTCTGTATCGCTTTGTCAAAGGAGCAGTATTGATATATTTTTTATAATCCTGCTGCCACTGAGCATCTGTGCCATCAACAAATGTTATTACTGCATCCATATCTTACCATATTATTGAGCAAAAATAAGTATTTTTGTCGCTATGGAAAAAATAATCTCTTTTGATAAAGCATTATTGCTGCAAATCAATCATTTCTGCTCTCCAACTATAGATGTTATAATGAAATTTATCTCAGAAATTTGGGTGTGGATTCCTTTATATCTTATAGTAATTTTTTTGCTTTTTAGACCGGGCTTTTACTCAGGCAAAAGCCTCATAAAACTGCAAGAAAAATTACAGTTCAACTGGAAGGTTGGTCTAATAGGGCTGTTGATAGTTGTTGCAACCTTTTTACTCAATGAAAATATTGCCTCATTCGTTAAAGACACTACGTGTCGCCTTCGCCCAAGTCACGACCCTTCGCTAGAAAATGCAGTAAGACTGATTGATGGAAAAGGAGGGCTATATAGCTTCTATTCGGCACATGCTGCCAACACTATGTGTTTTGCAGTTATCACTTCTCTTATTTTTAAAAGGAGACTTTATACTTTGCTGACCCTCTTTTGGTCTGTTTCTATTGGCTACAGTAGAATCTATCTAGCACGGCATTTCCCTTTAGACGTACTATGTGGCCTTGCTGCAGGATTTATCACAGCATTTTTGATGTATTTGCTATATTCTTACATTATTAAAAAATATACTAAAAAATTTGCGTAATGAAAAAATCTAGATATCTTTGTGATATCAAAATAATATCATTATGAAAAACACAGAATTTACATTTAATGGATTTAGGGCAAACGGATTTGTAATGCTCTTTATTAATCTACTTCTTACTTTCTATATGCCGGCATATTTGACCATTGCTGCTGTTACTTCTCAAGGTGGATATATTAGTGGTTTTGGCATAGCATCCAGCATAATTGTTTTTATTATTGCAATGTTTTTTTGGAATGGTTTCATAAAATTGGAACCAAACGAAGCTTGTGCATTTCTTTTCTTCGGAAAATATCGTGGCACATATAGCGAAACCGGTTACTACTGGGTAAATCCTTTGATGTCTAAGAAAAATGTGTCTTTGCGCGCCCGCAACCTCAACCCTGATCCAATAAAAGTCAACGATAAAAATGGAAATCCTATCATGATTGGCTTGGTGTTGGTTTGGAAACTTGAGAATGTTTATAAAGCAATGTTTGAAATTGATTCTCAGTCTATCGCGGCTAGCGGAAAGACCCCTCAAGGTACCGCAGATACCACTAGCGCCGTTATTGCAAAACGCATGACTGCTTTTGAATCTTTTTTAAAAGTACAAAGTGATGCTGCACTTCGTCAAGTTGCAGGCCTATATGCTTATGACTCCCTAGGTGATAATAATGACGAAATCACTTTACGCTCAGGAGGTGAGGAAATCAATCAACAATTGGTCGACAAACTCAACCAACGCTTATCAATGGCCGGCATCACCATTGTTGAAGCTCGCATCAACTATCTTGCATATGCTCCTGAAATTGCCGCAGTCATGCTTCGACGTCAACAGGCTGAAGCTATCATTGCAGCTAGAGAAAAGATTGTTGAAGGTGCTGTTTCTATGGTAAAAATTGCCCTTGACAAACTTTCAAAGGAAAAAGTAATTGATCTTGATGATGATAAAAAAGCTGCTATGGTGTCAAATCTACTTGTAGTGCTTTGCGGAGATGAGCAAGCTCAGCCTGTAGTGAATACCGGCACTCTCCACAAATAATCATGGCTAAAGACAATAAAAATACCAAAAGTTTCGTGCTGCGAATCGACGCTAAGACCTTGGAAAAACTTGAAGAATGGGCCGAGGACGAGTTTCGCAGCATAAATGGACAAGTTCAATGGATAATTGAAGAGGCCCTTAAAAAAAGTGGACGGTTATGATTTTTTACAGAAACAAATTTTACCTAGCCCTTGATATTATTTCAATTCTTGGCATTTTACTAAGTATTGTTTCATTCATTTTGGCGTTTTTGAGCCAAAGTGATATTCCTACTCATTTCAATGCTCAAGGAAATGTTGATGGATATGGAAATCCTTTAGAAATGGGATTATTACCATTAATGTCTATTGTCTTGTTTGTCACGCTCACAATAGCTGAAAATAAGACCGGGTGTATTAATGTACCATTCCGGTTAACTGAAAATGGTTATGAATACCTACGAAATAATTGCTGGAGGTTAATGAAGCAGATTAAATGCTGCTTGATGACTCTTATGGGATATATCAGCATTTCGTCTCTGCTGATATCAAAAGGCTTGATGGAGAGTATTTCAAATTGGGTAATGT
>JAAZCF010000255.1 GCA_012513425.1 Bacteroidales bacterium | reverse complement strand
TGGCTGTCCATACTGCTGCTTTAGCAGAAGCACGTTTCCAGAGAAGCCCCAAACCAAATACAATTACAATACCCGGGTAAATAAAGCCTGAATACTCTTGAATATATTGGAATGCCTGATCGAGATTACCAAGGAGTGGTTGTACAGCAACAGCAGCAATAACCAAAGCTGTTAGAGAAGTGATACGACCAACCTTAACCAATTTCTTATCACCGGCTTCTTTATTAATGTACTTCTTGTAGATATCCATAGTAAATAGTGTAGAAGTACTATTGAACATAGATGCCAATGAAGAAATAATGGCTGCTGAAAGAGCTGCAAATGTCAAACCTTTTACACCTACAGGAGTGCAGTTTCTTACGAGCCATGGATATGCGTCATCTGCTACATTGATACTGCCATTCAGATGGGCAAATATTTCGGGATGAAGAGAAATGTAATATGCACAAATACCAGGAAGAACAACGATAAACGGAATCAAAATCTTAAGGAAACCTGCGAAGATAAGACCTTTCTGAGCCTCACCCACACTTTTAGCTGCAAGACCTTTCTGAATGATATATTGATTGAAACCCCAGTATCCGAGGTTAGTTATCCAAACAGCACCAACCACTGCAGTAATACCTGGCACATTGGCAAATGCGCTCTCACCGTGACTTCGCTGAATGACCAGATGCAAGTGACTGTCATTTAAATGATCTCCCGTAGTTAAATCCGTGAAAATATTATGTAAACCTGCCATAGCTCCTTGACCATCTCCAACTGCCTTGAGGGCAAAGAAAGCTGTAATCAAACCACCACCTACAAGGAAGACAACCTGAAGAACATCTGTCCAAGCAACAGAGGCAAGGCCACCATAGATTGAGTAGATACCTGCAATAACATATAAGCCGATGATAATAACCATTCTCATGGATATGTCAAATGTGCCGATTGAAAGGACTGCACCTTGCAAGCCCAAAATTTGCTCAATAGCCAAAGCGCCCAGCCAAGCTACAGAAGTAAGATTTACAAACACATAGAGGAATAACCATAAAACTGAAAAAGCAAGACCTACACCATCGTTATAACGTTCGCGAAGGAACTGAGGGATAGTAAAAATCTTGCGTTTTAGCATTATTGGAAGGAGGAACTTACCTACTACGATGAGGGTAACTGCTGCCATCAATTCATAGGCTGCAGTGGCAATACCATCAGCGTAACTTGTTCCTGACATTCCAATAAACTGCTCAGCAGATATGTTGGCTGCAATAAGTGAAGCACCTACAGCCCACCACGTAAGAGTATTTCCGGCTAGGAAATAATCATTGGCACTCTTTTGCTCACCTTTCTTTGTGCGACCGAGAAAAAGGCCAAGTGAAACCAGGATAACAAGATAAACCACAAGAATGATTAGGTCAATCGTACGAAATCCCGATGCGGAGATTAGATTTAAAATGTTCATTAGTTATTAGATTTGTTTACAAATATTCTATCTTCAACCAAAATATTTCACATAGAATGCAAATTTAACTAAATTTGTAGGAATAGAAATTTATTACTCTAAAAAATAATTACACAATGATTTACAACGATTTCGAAGTTTGGTTCATCACTGGTGCCCAACTTTTATACGGAGGTGATGCTGTCATCGCTGTTGATGCTCATTCAAATGAAATGGTAAAAGGTCTTAATGATAGCGGAAATCTGCCGGTAAAAGTGATTTACAAAGGCACAGTAAACTCTTCTGCAGAGGTTACATCCGCATTCCTTGCAGCCAACAATGATCCTAAATGTATCGGTGTCATCACTTGGATGCACACTTTCTCTCCTGCCAAGATGTGGATTCATGGTTTGCAGCAGTTGCGCAAGCCTTTACTTCATTTCCACACACAATACAATAAAGAGATTCCTTGGAGCACAATGGATATGGACTTCATGAACCTCAACCAGAGCGCCCATGGTGACCGCGAATTTGGCCACATCTGCACTCGTATGCGCATCCGTCGCAAAGTAGTTGTCGGCCACTGGCAAGACCCTCAAGCACAAGAGCGCATCGCAGTTTGGATGAGAGTTTGTGCAGGTTGGGCTGATGCTCAGGACATGCTTGTTATCCGCTTCGGCGACCAGATGAACAATGTTGCCGTTACTGATGGTGACAAAGTCGAGGCCGAACAGCGCATGGGTTACCATGTAGATTACTGCCCTGTCAGCGAACTGATGGAATACCACAAGAAAGTGAAAAACGAGGATGTAGATGCTCTTGTATCAACATATTTCGCAGAATATGAATGCGAAAAAGGATTGGAAGACAAATCTACTGAAGCATACAAGAAAATTTGGAATTCAGCCAAAGCTGAGCTTGCTATTCGCGCCATTTTGAAAGACAAAGGCGCAAAGGCATTCACTACCAACTTTGACGACCTTGGCGACCTTGAGAACGAAGGTTTAGACCAAATCCCAGGATTAGCTTCACAGCGCCTGATGGCCGAAGGTTATGGTTTTGGTGCCGAAGGCGACTGGAAATCTGCAGCACTCTACCGCACAGTATGGTTTATGACTAAAGGTATGCCTGAGGGAAGTTCATTCCTTGAGGACTACACACTAAACTTCGACGGAAAGAAAAGCGCAATTCTTCAGGCTCACATGCTTGAAATCAGCCCTGCAATTGCAGCCTCTAAACCTCGTCTTGAGGTACATTTCCTCGGCATCGGCATCCGCAAGAGTCAGACAGCTCGCCTGGTATTCACCAGCAAGACAGGCAAAGGTGTTACAGCTACTGTTATTGACCTTGGCAACCGTTTCCGTCTCATCGTTAACGATGTGGAATGTATCAAACCAAAGCCACTACCAAAGCTTCCTGTTGCTTCTGCTCTCTGGATTCCTGCTCCTAATTTCGAGGTTGGCGCAGGTTGCTGGATTCTCGCCGGCGGCACACACCACAGCTGCTTCTCTTACGACATCACTCCTGAGTTCTGGCAAGATTATGCTGAAATCTCAGGCATTGAGATGGTTCATATCAATGAGAACACCACTGTTGAAGAGTTCAAGAAAGAGCTTCGCGTCAATGAAGTTTACTACATGCTAAATAAAGCTTTGATGTAATGAAAAAATATGTAATAGGCATAGACTACGGTTCTGACAGTGCCAGAGCCGTGGTTGTAGACGCTGCAGATGGCCACACATTAGCCACTTCGGTTTGCTACTATCCACGTTGGGTCAAAGGTCTTTATTGTAATCCGGCCCGCAATCAATATCGCCAGCATCCGCAAGACTATATAGACGCATTAGTGTCAATTGTCCGCGGTGCCTTATCACAATGTCCTGAAGATGTAGCTGAATCTGTGGTTGGTATAGCTTTCGACACCACCGGCAGCACTCCTTGCTTCACCGACAAAAACGGCACACCTCTGGCCATGTTGCCTGAGTTTGCCGAAAATCCAAATGCCATGTTTGTACTTTGGAAAGACCACACAGCCATCAATGAGGCTGCAGAAATTAATGCCGCATGCAAAAAGTCAGATGTAGACTACAGCAAATATGAAGGTGGCATTTATTCATCTGAGTGGTTTTGGGCAAAAGCTTTGCATGTCCTCCGCGCTGATGCTACTGTTGCAAAAGCAGCTTATTCTATTGTAGAGCATTGCGAATGGCTCCCTGCCCTTCTTACCGGAGTAAAATCTTCTGATGCTATTGTTCGCAGCCGCTGCGCCCAAGGTCATAAAGCTATGTGGCACACAGACTGGGAGGGTCTTCCTCCTGAGAAATTCCTCTGCGGCCTTGACCCTCTACTGGCAGGTCTTCGCGACAGATTGTTCAAAGACACTGAGACTGCAGAAAATCCTGTAGGAAAGTTAACTGCTCAATGGGCAGAACGTTTGGGCCTTACCACAAATGTTGTGGTAGCCGGCGGTGCTTTTGACTGTCATTTCGGAGCTGTTGGCGCCAATGTTGGTCCTCGCACTCTTGTACGCATCATCGGCACATCTACTTGCGATATTATGGTGTCTCCTTATGAAGAAATGAAAGGCAAGCTTATTGGGGGAATATGCGGACAAGTTGATGGCTCTGTTATCCCCGGAATGATTGGCCTGGAAGCCGGACAATCTTCATTTGGTGATGTTTATGCTTGGTTTAAACGTCTCATTGAAGAGCCTGCATGCGCTGTTATTCGCAATAGCTCAAAGATTGCTGACGACATTAAAGATGTTTTGTGTAAAGAATTGTCTGACAAACTATTGGTACAGCTTACTGCTGATGCAGAAAAAGTTAATACGGAAGACAGCAGTGTGTTGGCAAGCGATTATTTCAATGGCCGCCGCACTCCAGATGCCGATCAAAGCTTGACAGCCACCATCACAGGTCTTAATCTCGGCAGTTCTGCAGGAATGGTATTCCGCGCATTGGTTGAAGCCACTGCTTATGGTTCAAGAGCTATTGTTGAGAGATTCCTTCGCGAAGGAGTAAAGATTGACACCATTATCGGCATCGGAGGCATCGCCCTCAAGAGCCCGTTTGTAATGCAAACTATGTCTGATGTACTCGGCATGCCTATCAAGGTTTGCCGCACAGACCAAGCTTGTGCTCTTGGAGCAGCAATGTTTGCTGCCACAGCAGCCGGTCTTTATGCCAAAGTTGAGGATGCCCAGGAGAAGATGAACTCTGGCTTTGCTATTGAGTACCATCCAATCGCTGCAAATGTAGAGCGCTACAACGCCCTTTATAAAAACTACAAAGAGCTCACTAAAGTTCAGTAAGCTCTTTATTCAACTAAAAAAAAGCTTGAAACTGCATTTCGCGTTTCAAGCTTTTTTTATTTATTAACCGAAGTTATCGAAGAGAATGCTCTCTGGCGCTACGCCAAGGCTGTCAAGCAGTCCGATAACACAAGATGACATCATTGGAGGTCCGCACATGAAGTACAAACTGTCCTCAGGTGCCTCATGGGCTTTAAGGTAAGTTTCATACATCACATTATGAACAAAACCTGCAGTGTATGCAATTCCTGCTGCATCAGCCGCAGGATCCGGGCGATCAAGAGCCAAGTGGAACTTGAAGTTAGGGAACTCTTTCTCAATAGCATGATAATCTTCTAGATAGAAGGCTTCTTTCAAGTTGCGGGCACCATAGAAGAAATGTACTGGACGAGTAGTTTTTTCCGTTTTGAAAAGATGCATGATGTGACTACGCATAGGAGCCATACCTGCGCCACCACCCACAAATACAAATTCTTGGTCTGCAGGACAATTGTCAGGAACAAAGAATTCACCATAAGGGCCGCTGCTAGTAACTTTATCACCTGGCTTACGCGAGAATACATAAGATGAGCTGACACCTGGATTGACAGGAAGCATTATGTTGCTGCCTCTAGGTGCAGTGCGATCAAATGGAGGAGTAACTATACGTACATTCAGCTTGATAATATCTCCTTCTGCAGGATAGCAAGCCATTGAGTAAGCACGGATGGTAGGAGTCTTGTTGACCATCTGTAAATTGAAAAATTTATAGAATTCCCAATCTGCTCGATATTCTTCATCGATATCCATATCTTTGAAGTCAACTGTGATTGCAGGAATGTCAAT
>JAAZCF010000254.1 GCA_012513425.1 Bacteroidales bacterium | reverse complement strand
TTGTTGAAGAATCCATGGCAGCTTATAAAAACTGTAAGCAACGCATTGATGCAGTACAACAAGCATTGAATGAAAGCTTTAAGGATTAATCTTTAATTGTTAGCAATTGATCCCACTTAAAGTAATTCTGTGTCAGTCGATCTCTGGACATATTCCAAGTGCGATTGGGCATCATACATGCACCTAGAGCAAGCTTGGTTTTACCAAACTTGATATGGACTTGTTCAAGGGAATCCATTAAAGCATCATCCATGCGAACCTGATCCATATCTGTGAAGATATCGTAGAGATGGTTCGATTTTGGCTCTAAGCACGTCAAGATGACACCACATTTCTTGAAGGCGATGTCCTGTGCATATAGCTCATCAATCATCGCTGTAGCGAGCTTAGAGAGCGTCAAAAGATTGTCTGTAGGTTCAGGTAAAGCCAAGGATAAGGACTTGTTGTAGAAGGGCTTTGAATTATCAAATGGGTTTGATTGAACGAAACCAATTAAACAACCACACAGCAACTTGTCATCCCTTAATCTGCCTACTGCATCCATCACATATTTTGAGATGGCTTCTTTGAGATCATCAATTTGATGTACTCGTTGACCGAAGGAACGACTTGCTACGATCTGCTTCTTGGCAGGAGGTGAGTGTTCTAGTTCAATGCAGGCTACTCCATGTAGCTCTAGTAATGTTCGTTGCATGACGATAGAGAATTGGTCTCGAATCATCTGAGGTGAAGCCAAGACAAAATCCATAACAGAATGGATTGCCATGCTGTTTAACTTCTTCGTATGCTTTCTGCCAATGCCCCATACTTCATTCACATCAATTTCTTGATACATGCTCTCGGTTGAGCATGGGTCCATTGAAACCAAATTGCATACACCATTGAAGTAAGCATTCTTCTTGGCAATATGGTTCGCCAATTTCGCTTCAGTCTTTGAACGTCCAATGCCAATACATACGGGTAAACCAAGCCAAGAGAAAACACGCTGACGAATCTGCTGTGCATAGTCAGTCAGATCATAGTTGCTAAAGTGAGCTGTCAGATCAAGGAAGCATTCATCAATCGAGTAGACCTCCTGTTCTTGAGGAGCTACAAAATCAGAGAGCACCTTCATGAATCTGCGAGACATCTCAGCATACAAAGCATAGTTGCTCGAGAGTACTTGTACCTGATGTTTCTCTACAATATCCTTGATCTGAAAGAGAGGAACACCCATCTTAATGCCCAAGTCTTTGGCTTCTTGGGAACGTGCCACAGCACAGCCATCATTGTTGGATAGCACAATGACAGGCTTATTGTTCAGACTAGGGTTAAAGACACGTTCACAACTGACATAGCAATTATTGATGTCTACAAGTGCATAGATCTTCTGGTGAGCTACTTGCATGAGCATGAAACCAATCAAGTATTAACGCTTTCTGAATGGCTTGATGACAAAAGTCACTACACCCCAAATTAGCATTTCCTGCCCATCTTGCAGATGAATGTCGGAATACTCAGGGTTCTCTGCTTTAAGCCAACGATTATCATCACTTTCGATCATGAGGCGTTTTACAGTGAACTCGTTGTCTATTAGTGCAATTACGATGTCTTCATGCTTGGCTTCAATGCTCCGGTCTACAATCAGTTCATCATCAATCTCAATACCTGCATCTCTCATGGAAAGTGAAGCTACTTTCACAACAAAGGTTGCGGCTTCATTTTTAATGAGGTGCTCATTCATGTCCAAAGTTTTGTCGACATAGTCCTGGGCAGGAGAAGGGAAGCCAGCAGCAACTTTTTCTGAAGCCAAGGGAATACTCATCATTGAGCTTGGATTCACTAAGGTAATGGATGCTACATCGTTGAATTTTGTTTTGGTTGATTCTGCTAAGTAGTTCTTGATTTCAATGACACGAGACTCTGGTACTCGAACGACCTTGGTTGGTCCATCATACAATGGTTTTCTTCCTGCACCATCTCTACTACCACCGCGTTGTCCAGCCATATAATTCACTCCTCAATAATTGAATATGTAACATAATCAAAGAATATGGAGAGATTTTTGCTAAGGCAATGAAATTACGATGAATGGTTTAGGAAAATTATTGACTGATGTTCCATTAATCAGAGTTCTACGATGTCAACGTAAAGCTCAGGACTCACTTTTCTAGGGAGTCATTATTAGAGGCTTTAATGTACTTTGCACGTCGTTTTGCTATGCGAGCTTTCTCTCTTTCAAACTGTTCTTCATCACTCATTAGTGTAAGCTCTTGGGATCTTTTTTCTCTTTCTTGGGCTTCTGCAAGAGCTCTTTTTGCATTAAGAAATGCTCTGAGGATACGCCAACACAGTCTGAGTAGTGGTTGGACTACTATTGCTGCAAAAGGTATAGATAAGACAACTGTTCCTATGAAACCAGTAAAACCTACTGGTTCAATCCAAGCACAAAGTAGGAAGATGGAAAGTATGAGTGCTACTAACATCAAAATATGTGCATCAACTTCTTCATTCGGGTACATAGAGGTAAAGCATTTTGGTTACTATGTTGATATGGGATTTTAGGTAAAAATCTCTTAATAATTCAATCATTGTGACCTATAAGATCATTGAAAGTTTCCTACATTACATCCTTGATTGATGCTTGGAGTTCCGCCCGCCTGGGCGGTGTTTTGGGATAACCGATTAATGCAGATCCAAACCAAAGGAAACCACTATGAAAATCACTCCAACTCATGTCAGCTTGAGCCAAGATGAAATTCACGATGCAATCATGACGTACCTGAATGAATCAGGTATTCACACTTCTAATCGACTTGACATCGTAGGCATCCTGCCACATTCCATAACTATTCATCTCGTTAAAGATCGCTCGGTATATCTGCAACAACCATTGGATTTAAGGGGGAAACCAAAAGGTTTGAGATAATTGTTAAATCCAACATCATTATTATCTTTGTGAAGCCACTGCAAACTTGAAGCATGAGCCACGAACGCAGTGAGGTGGCGATAATGCGGGAAAGTTTGCAGTGGCGGTATGACAAGAATGTTAAGAAAGTCGCAGGGCTTTTTACAAACCTAATATCTATGACATGAGCTAAAAATCAATAAAACTATGGTTTCACTATGCTCTGGGAAAGCCAATAAGACGCATATCTACTTGGAATTTATGAACCTTCATTAATAAGAAAAAGCTATAAATCTATGGTTTATTCAAAGAGTTTAGCTAATCATTCTTCATGGTCAGACTATAGGCTATCAATATTGGTTTTGTGTAAAAATCACTCAATTGATAGCAATGGTTTTGACAAATTTCTTGACAAGGTTTATTCTCTAATTAAGACTAGAATTGATTATATAATACATATATATACTAAATAATCATATATTATATAGTACCTAAAAAACCATGGAAGACATATTATGTCTTCCATGGTTTTTTAGGTTTACTTATAGATAGAAGAGAGATAATAAACAAAATACCCCTAAGGCATAATATGCCTTAGGGGTATTTTGTATCTAACAATTATATAAGAATTACTTACTACATTCACTTACCTTACCT
>JAAZCF010000253.1 GCA_012513425.1 Bacteroidales bacterium | reverse complement strand
TTGCAGGTATCATAATGGTGCTGGCCTTTCCTATGAGAGGAATGTTCAATTATAGTTACAAGCTCGGAAATACTTGGATGTATGAGACTCTTATTGCTCCATTTGACTTTCCTATCTTGAAAACTCAAGAAGAGTTAATGTCTGAAATGGAAGAAAAATCTTCTCAAATAATTGACTATTACCAATTTGAAGAAGAGATTAGCAATGGAGAACTTGCTGATTTGCGACAAATTTTATCAAAAGAAGAATTTAATGATTCCAGAGATTTTATTTCAACTGTTGAAATAGTCCTCATGAATATCTACAAAAAAGGAGTTATTTCTCATACAGAAGATCTGATAGGGGATGAGGTCGTATATGTTCAGAGAGATAAGAGGGCAAAAGAAATTCCTTTGGCTGAAATTTACACAGTAGAAAGTGCGTATTCTGATATAAGAAGAGAGGTTTCTCAGCAGTTTGGTGAACAATATTCTGATTCACTGCTTAACGCGATTAGAATCAAAGATTATATCTCATCAAATTTGAAATATGATGAGTCAACAACTCAAGCATTGCATCGTAACGCTGTAGAGTCTATTTCTCCTACAAATGGAATTGTCTTTGCCGGTCAACTGATAGTGTCGCAAGGAGAACTCATAACAAAAGAGGTTTTGCAGTTATTGGATTCGTACAAAGCGGAATATCTTTCCAATTATGGCTATACTGAATCTTCTCTGTCATCACTTGTGAGTCATATTATATTTGTATTTTTTATACTATCATTTCTTTCCTCAGCAATTTTTGTTACAGATAAGTCCATATTCAAGTTTACCAATAAATTGCTATATGTGTTGACTTTAACCTTATTGACATTTTTTGCCATTTGTTATGCTTCCCGTCAACCCGATCAACTGAGAATGTTGTTGCCTTTGGCAATGTATGTGATATTTGCCATGGCATGTTTTAAACCATCGACTGTGTATGCTACTTATCTGGTTGCTTTGCTCCCTATTTTATTGATGATAGATAATGGAGTAGAGTTTTTCTTTTCCAATGCAATTGTAGGTATGTTGATAATTCGTATATACAATAGGTTCAGTCGAGGTTGGAGGCAGTTTTTGCTTACAATACTTGTGTTTGTAACTTTATTGATTGTATATTTTACTTTCATACTAATCAATGGAAGACAGATACATTGGGTAGAAATAGGAACTATGATGGGCCATTCTATATTAATAATCATAGCTTTCCCTTTTGTCTTCTTGATGGAAAGAATCTTCAAATTTGTGTCTCAAGCAAGGTTATGGGAACTGACAGACACTGGAAACCCAATGTTGCAAGACTTGTCAAGAAAAGCACCGGGTACATTTCAACATTCTCTTCAAGTAGCATCTTTAGCAGAGGAAGCCTGTAGGGTTGTAGGTGGCAATGTTATGCTTGTGAAAGTTGGTGCTTTATATCACGATATTGGGAAAACACTAAATCCACAATGCTTTGTAGAAAACCAAACCACAAATGTCAATTATCATGCTTCCCTGTCTTCTGAAAACAGCGCTGCTGATATTATTAGACATGTGGACGATGGCTTGTATCTTGTAAAAAAAAGAAATTTACCTAATGTGATAGGTGCCTTTATTGCAAGTCACCATGGCACAACTCTTACATCATTCTTCTATAACAAATATGTTAATGAAGGAGGTAATCCTGATAATAAAGGACCTTTCAGATACCATGGAAACTTACCCGTTTCAAAAGAAGAGGTTTTGCTAATGTTTGCAGACAGTGTTGAAGCTGCATCCAGGTCATTGAGCGATTATTCCGCAGAAAATATATCCAAGTTGGTAGATAGAATTATCGACTTGAAAATATCTGAAGGTCAAATAGTATCAGCTGACATCAGTTTGAAAGAAATAGCTCAAGTTAGAGAATGTTTCAAGGAATTTCTCTCTCAAATGTATCATAGTCGCGTAGCTTATCCTACGCTCAATGATAATCTTACTTCAGGCATTTAGTAAGAATATCTTGCAATTCACGGTCGTGGTTATGCTCAACTATGCAAGTATTGTCAAAAATCATAGATGCACCATTTTTTGCAGTATAAGCTTCCCATGTTGGAAGATTTAGACTGGAAGGGGTGCCTGTTTTTGCAAAACCAACCCAGGCTGCGCTCATTTTATCAGCTAAAATATGGGCTTTCTCATCACCAGGTTCTATGGTGCTTTCCATGTCTGTATTATTAAATACGAAAGGAATTTCAAGTGAATGGAATGAGGAAGCAGCTTGCCCTTCGGGACCTGGGAAATACCAGTTGAAAAGATATACAAAAACAGGTGCACTTGCATTTGCGCTTTGATAATCGGCAGCAGCAAGTGATTGGGCTCGATTGTTACAATCCAAACCAACCAAATCTAAAATTGAGCGCTCTGGATATGTCTTCTTGAAACAATCTATATAATCTTGAGTATAGTCTCCATATTTACTCTGCAAAATTGTAGTGGCTTCTTCAAGACTCATATCGTCTCTATCGTAGAAAGTACGGTCAAGCTCATTGAAGGTAGACCCGAAAATAAGAGGAATATCTGAAGATAAATTACTGAAGCCTGGTTTGTATGGTTGCTGAGGAAGTGACTCTGTATTATCTGTTGGAACAAATCCCCACATTTTAATAGTGCCAGGTCTGCGAGGTCCCATTAGAACAGTGACACATTTGTTGCCTGCTTTTGATATGGTTACATAAGGAATGGTATTAAGTTGGTCAAAAGAATTTGCATCCAGGCCAAGCTCTTCAACTACCATTTGTCCAAGTTTTTCAGATAATTCGCTATTCATAACATTTTGTTTGGCCCCGCTTTCAATGATAGCTTTGTGAAACAAACCTTTTGCAGCAGGCATGCACATCAAAGTGCCTACTTTTCCACCGCCTCCTGACTCTCCAAAAATAGTAACATTATTCGGGTCTCCACCAAACACATCCGCATTATCTTTTATCCACTTGAGAGCCTCAACAATATCAAGCATACCCACATTTTCAGTCATGGCCCATTTGCCGTTATAAGAGCTCAAATCCAAGAAACCCATAATATCAAGACGATGATTAATGGTAGCTATGACAACTCCCTGCTTTGCAAGAGTAACGCCATCATTATAATCCGCCATGTTTCCTGAGCCAGAAGAAAATCCACCACCATGGATCCAAACCATAATTGGCCTTTTAGCATTATCCTCAACTCCTGCTGACCAAAGGTTGATCAGAAAATTGCCTGATTCATCGTTTCCTCTTCCACCTTGGATTGCCCAAGGGCCCCATATTCTTGGCAAACAAGGGTGTCTGCCCATTTATCCATTGCTTTGGAAGGCATAAATCGTTCCGCTTGCGCATAAGGGATGCCTTTAAAAGCGTATATGCTGTCCTCGATATTGCCTTCAATATAGCCTGATGTAATTTTGACAATAGCATCTTTTGGAGAGGGGTTACATGCTGCAAGTGCCAGCAAAACCATGAAGAGTGAGAAATATTTTTTCATGAGAATGAGTTTATGTTATGGCAAAAATAAAAAAGATAGGGTCACTGTGAATAGTAACCCTATCTTTATATAGTAGTAATGAAATATTACTAGTTAACTTTTGCCATGTAAGCGATAAGCTCAAGAACTTTGTTAGAGTAACCAATCTCGTTGTCATACCAAGAGATAACTTTAACGAAAGTATCAGTAAGAGCGATACCAGCTTTAGCATCAAAGATAGAAGTAAGTTTGCAACCAAGGAAGTCAGAAGAAACTACTGCATCTTCAGTATATCCGAGAACACCTTTAAGTTCACCTTCAGAAGCCTCTTTCATCGCAGCGCAAATTTCAGCATAAGTGGCTGGTTTTGCAAGGTTGCAAGTAAGGTCAACAACAGAAACGTCCAAAGTAGGAACGCGCATTGACATACCTGTAAGTTTGCCATTCAACTCAGGAATAACTTTACCTACAGCTTTAGCAGCACCTGTTGAAGAAGGGATGATATTGCCAGAAGCAGCACGCCCCCCACGCCAATCTTTCACTGATGGGCCATCAACAGTTTTTTGAGTAGCTGTAGTAGCGTGAACTGTAGTCATAAGACCTTCGATGATACCGAAGTTTTCGTTAAGTACTTTTACGATAGGAGCAAGACAGTTTGTAGTACAAGAAGCGTTTGAAACGAT
>JAAZCF010000252.1 GCA_012513425.1 Bacteroidales bacterium | reverse complement strand
GTTATAAGGGATCGGATAATATTTGTTGCCAAGAACAAGACTTATGATCATCATTACTGTATAACTTGCCAAATGTCCCCATGCCGCAGCATAATATGAATATACAGGCATAAAAACCAGGTTTACGGCGACCGTCACCGCCAGTCCGGCGAGAGTAATGTAAACCGCATATTGAGTCTTGCCGGAAAGTTTATACCACATACTCACATTGAAAAGCATCCCCAACAGCACATAGGCCATCAACATTATTGGTGTAATCGCAAGACCTTCCCTGAAATTGCGACCAATGATAAGCCCTATCTCACCAATATAAAGCATCACAAACAGGAACCCGAACATACAGAATGCGACAAAGTAACTCATTACCCTGGCATATAACTGCCTGTTGTCTTTTTCCTTTTCCCTCTGAAAAAAGAACGGCTCTGCCGCATACCTGAACATCTGCACAAAAAGGGACATTATCACAGCAATCTTGACTCCGGCCTGATATACACCAAGATCAGCCCTCCATGTCATTGGATCTGCATTGATAAATCGCATCAGCACTCTATCCAGAAGGTCATTCATAACACCGGGCAATCCGGCGAGCATCAACGGAATAGAGTATAGCATCAGCGACTTCCATATTTTCTTGTCAAACCGAAGTGTAAGCCTCAAAATATCAGGAAGCAGCATAATCAGACAGACAATACAACTCACAAATACGGCAAAAATCGCATAAGTAAAGTCCGGTGTCGCACTGACAAAATTCAACCAGCCCGAACTTGGATGTTTTAGAATAAATGCAGGGAATACAAGGTAGAGTAGAAGATTAACCCCTAATTCAGTAAATATTTTCAGAGTTTTAATGACTGCAAACTTGACGGCCTTATGCTCGTATCTGAGTTTTGCAAAAATAATTGCAGTAATAGAATCGATAAGCAATACCCCTGCAACATATATTATTATGTTTGAGAAACCCTCATACCCGAGACCTCTGGAAATTGGTTCTGCAAAGATGAGCATTGCAGTAAAAAAGAGAATGCAAAGAATAAGAACTGTGGAAAAGGCATTTGAAAAGACATTGTTGGAGTCAACACCCTCTTTGCTTGCAAACCTGAAACAGCCGGTCTCCAGTCCCATCACAAGCACCACCTGTAAAATGGCGATGTAAGCCATAAACTCTGTTACCAC
Organism: Bacteroidales bacterium; assembly: GCA_012513425.1. Lineage (GTDB taxonomy): Bacteria > Bacteroidota > Bacteroidia > Bacteroidales > UBA932 > Equibacterium. Next base: position 948 of record JAAZCF010000252.1, on the reverse strand, counting down.
TCCATAATCGGATCTTGTGAGTATTGCCGTATAGAGAGGAACCAGCATGAAATTGACGACTCTCGCCAAAATAGTGCTCAATCCATATATTGCTGTCTCTCCGGCAAGCTGTTTTAGAGGATTTCCCATTTCAAATCTTTGGTTTCTATACAAAAATACTAAAAATGATTAAATTTGCCTTAATGAAAACAAACAAATTACAATAGCGGTATGAAACAAATTTTAATAACTTCTTTTTTTATTATGGCACTATGCTTTTCAGGCTGCAAAAATCGTCAGACAGACAACACAAATCAGGAACAGCAAGAGGCTGTAACTGAAGAAACTCAACAGCAGGAACAGGTCAAGGCAGCAGAGCCTGTAGTTGAAGAACCGGTTTTCAAGATCACCACTTCTCTGGGTGACTTAACCGTCAAACTTTACAAGGAAACACCTCTCCACAGAGACAATTTTGTTAAACTGGCAAAAAGCGGCTTCTACACCGGTATCCTTTTCCACCGCATCATCAAGGGTTTTATGATCCAGACAGGTGATCCTTTCACTAAGGATCCTTCAAAAAAACCTGAAATGTACGGTTCCGGCGGCCCCGGTTATACAATTCCGGCAGAGATAGTCGCAGGGAAAACGCACAAGAAAGGTGCAATCTGCGCTGCAAGAAGAGGTGATTCAGTCAATCCCAATAAAGAATCATCAGGTTCTCAATTCTATATCGTGCAGGACGCTGATGGATGCAAACATCTTGACGGAGAATATACTGTTTTCGGTGAAACAATAGACGGATTTGATGTTATTGACAAGATTGCAAATATACCGACCAACAATAAAGATTTCCCTAATCAGGCCATTGCAATTCTTGCGATCAAGGAGATAAAGCAACCGGCAGTAGATACAGAAAAAAAATAAAATTATTTTCCTGAATTTAATCTTGGCACAGGCTTTGTAATATAG
>JAAZCF010000251.1 GCA_012513425.1 Bacteroidales bacterium | reverse complement strand
TATTCCTGCAAGCAAAATTCGGCCTCAGCGCTGCCGGCGCAGGCCAACTATATGGCGGTTTCTTAGCTGCTGTTTATTTTATGCCGATTATTGGTGGTTTCCTCGCTGATAAATTTTGGGGCTATGGAAAAACTGTTGTACGCGGCGTTTTTGTGATGTTTTTAGGCTATCTGCTTCTTTTTATTGGAGGTCAGCAGCAAATGGGTGCCATGCCAATGATGATTGGCGCATTACTCTGCATAGCAGTTGGTACAGGTCTGTTCAAAGGGAACCTTCAGGTAATGGTTGGCAACCTCTATGACGATCCAAAATATAGTTCTCGCCGAGACGGGGGCTTTTCTTTATTCTATATGGCCATAAATATCGGCGCTATGTTCGCTCCTTCGGCAGCAACAGCCATCACCAACAAAATGTTGGGAAATGCAGGCTTCCTTTATAAGGCTGACATTCCTGCATTGGCTCATCAGTTTATGGACGGCTCTATTTCAGCAGAGGCTACCAATAAGCTACAAGGACTCATGGCTTCTCAAAATTGGGCCGGCTCAATGGGTGATTTTTGCACCTCATATATTGATAATCTATCAAAGGCTTACAGCTACGGATTTGGCGTTGCCTGCATCTCCTTGATAGTTTCAATTGCTATATATTTTGCTTTCCGTAGCACATTCAAGCATACTGACACCACCAGTAAACAAAAGGCAGCTGCCGGCATCGTTGCAGAAGCTGAGCTCTCTCCAAAGCAGACAAAAGAGCGCATCGTGGCTCTTTGCCTTGTGTTTGCAGTCGTTATTTTCTTCTGGATGGCATTCCATCAAAATGGTCTTACTCTCACTTATTTTGCTCGTGACTATACATCTAGTGTATCTGAAGGCTTCACTCGCGTTGGCTTCAATGTATTCAACTTGTTTGCAATTGCAGTGGCTGTCTATGGTTTATTCGGAGTATTTCAGAGCGAAAAGAGCAGAGGTAAACTGATTAGCGGCTTGGTGTTCTTGGCTTGTGCAGTCTTTGTGGTCTATCGCTATGCGGCAACTCCCGCTCAAGTTGGTATTCTCCCTCAGATGTTCCAGCAGTTCAATCCATTCTATGTTGTGGCTTTAACTCCGCTGTCATTGGCTATATTCGGTAGTTTAGCAAGAAAAGGTAAAGAACCTAGTGCTCCTCGAAAAATTGCTTTTGGTATGATTGTAGCGGCTATTGGCTTTGGAGTAATGGCTTTGGCCTCAATGGGTCTTGCATCTCCTAAAGAGCTTACGGCTATGGGTGGTGTAAGTGATTCATTGGTGTCTCCAAATTGGCTTATATCTACTTATTTGGTGCTCACCTTTGGCGAGTTATTGCTCAGTCCTATGGGTATCTCCTTCGTTTCAAAAGTAGCTCCTCCTAAATACAAAGGTCTTATGATGGGTCTTTGGTTCGGTGCAACTGCAGTAGGAAACTATCTCACTTCAGTAATCGCTTCCATTTGGGGCAGCGGCTTTCAATTGTGGATGGTATGGGGAGTTCTCATTGTTCTCTGCGTAGTATCTGCTATATTTATGTTCTCTATGATGAAGAAATTGGAAGCAGCCACTGAATAATGAAACATCTTGCTTTGATTGTCTTTCTTTCGACAGCTCTTTCTATTCAGAGTTTTGCACAGACCCAAGAGCTTCAGGGCCCGTTTGTGTTCGAATCCAAGACTATCGATTTTGGTAATATTAAGGAAGCCGACGGCCCTGTCGCCGGCTCCTTCTTTTTTGTAAATAGCTCCGGAGGAGATGTAAAGATTGAAAATGTTTCTACTAGTTGCAACTGCACTACATTGGATTTTCCTTTGAGACCGATACTAAAAGGTGAGTTTTGTGAACTGCCTGTCAGGCTTAATCCAGCCAATATGGAAGGTAAAATATTTAGAGAAGTTTCTCTTACCGCAGACAAAGTTACCTATCACCTTACTATCACTGCTACAGTTGAGGCTGCCCCTGTTGGCCTTGAAGACTTATATAGCAGCGTGATTGGAGAAAATGTTCGCTCTGCTGCCTTGGAATATCGATTTGGCTATGCTGCTCAAGGTCGCAGTCAGTCGCAAAGCATTATGCTGTGCAACACAGGCTCAAAAGCTGTGCAACTGAGAGCTGAAAGCAGCAATCCTTTCTTGCAAGTAAAATGTCCGTATACTTTGAAGCCCGGAGTCGCCGATGGTATGATTGTCACCTACAACATCCCTGTAGAACCTCAAAATTATGGTCAAACAAATGATATTATTACGTTATTTATTGATGGAAAAAAAACCGAAATAAATATATCTTTGAGCGCGATTATGGTGGATGATTTGGATAGAGACGATGCAAAAGCTCCAAATATGCAGCTTGTTCCGGCTTATTTTACTTTTAGCAAAATTAAAAAAGGAAGAACTGCCGCCAAGCAGTGTACCATTGTTAACAATGGGAAGAAAGATTTGATAATCAGATATGTCAAGACTTCGGCAAGAGTTGCCACTTCTCTCAAAGCAGGGATGGTGGTGAAACCAGGAGAAAGTCTGAATGTGAGTGTGAGCATGGAAGCCCCTGATAAAGAAAAGGCTTCAGCGGAAGGAACAGTTTATTTTATTACAAACGACCCTTTTAGGCCGCAAAAAGAGATACAATTAATGCTAAACACAAAATAACTAAGAAATAAAACAATCATTCCTGACAATTATGTCACTGTCAATATTTGTATTGACAGTTTGTTATTGTGGCTCTTCAACCAACTATGAGTATCCGTTTCAAAATCCAAAACTATCTGTCGACAAAAGAGTGGACAATGTCATCTCATTGCTTACTCCTGAGGAAAAGATAGGATTGATGATGAATGGCTCAATATCTGTTGAGCGATTAGGCATTCCTGCCTATAACTGGTGGTCAGAAGCTTGCCACGGTATTTGCACCAACGGCGCTACTGTATTTCCTCAAGCCATTGGCTTGGCCGCTACTTTCGACCAAGACATGCAATATGAGATTTTTTCCATGGTGTCAGATGAGGCTCATGCTCATTGGAACATTACTGAGCACAATCAGATGGACAAAACTGATGCAACAGGTGGAATATGGAATCAAGGCCTTTCTTTCTGGTGTCCTAACATCAACATCTTCCGTGATCCTCGTTGGGGTCGTGGACAAGAGACTTACGGAGAGGACCCTTACCTTTCAGGCGTGATGGGTGGTGCTTGTGTTAGAGGTATGCAGGGTGACAATGAGAAGTATCTTAAGACTCATGCCTGTGCAAAACACTATGCAGTACACAG
>JAAZCF010000250.1 GCA_012513425.1 Bacteroidales bacterium | reverse complement strand
TCCGCATACAGAGTGTCAAAAGCCAGACTGGACTTACCTGAACCGGACAGCCCCGTGATTACAGTAAATGTATTGCGAGGAATAATAACATCAATGTTCTTGAGATTATTGACACGTACTCCTTTTAGCTCTATCTGTTTTTCTTTCTTCATAAAATTCAATATCAACCTACAAATATAATCACTTTGTAAGCCACAAAAAAGCGTGTTAATCCATAATTGAGAAATATTTTCTCTATTTTTGCATAATAAAGGAGAAAAACGTCTAAATAAGAAATAGATAATGAAGAATTTTTTTGCAAACTCTATGAGTGAACTAACATTACCATTCACAAGCCCCATTGTGGTGTTTACGATAGTATTGTTAGTTATATTTTTGGCACCCATACTGTTGAAGCGAATTAATGTTCCCAGCGTCATTGGCCTGATTCTGGCAGGTGTGCTGATTGGCCCCCACGGGCTAAACTGGATTGACAGTTCACATGCCGGTATAGAGTTGTTTTCAACCATCGGCTTGCTATACATAATGTTCATTGTTGGATTGGAGCTTGATTTAAATGAATTTTCGCGAAACAGAAACAAGAGCCTTGGCTTTGGATTCTTTACATTTTCCATCCCGCTCATAATCGGGTTTCCGGTTATGCATTATATTTTGGGATATGATTTTAATACCAGCTTTTTAACAGCAAGTATGTTCTCAACACACACGCTGGTTACCTATCCCATTGTCAGCCGACTAGGCATTGCACGTAATGAGGCGGTGGCAATAACAGCAGGAGGAACAATATTTACCGACACGGCAGTGTTGATTATTCTGGCTATCATATTGTCTAACAATGAAAGCGGAGGTATTCAATTTAGTTTTTTGCTGAAACTGCTTATATCGCTTACTGTTTTTGCGCTTATTGTTTTCTTTGTTATTCCTTTGATCGCTCGTTGGTTCTTCCGACGCACAGAGGCTGAGAAGTATTCAAATTATGTGCTGGTCCTTTTGCTGGTTTTCTTTGCCGCATTGCTGGCAGAGCTGGGAAGTATAGAGCCTATAATTGGTGCTTTTGCCACAGGACTTGCGCTCAACAGAATGATACCACACTCCTCGGCATTGATGAACCGGATAGAGTTTATAGGCAATGCACTATTTATTCCTGTATTTCTGTTTTCTGTTGGAATGATGGTTGACCTGTCTGTGGTAATGGATGGTGTGTCTACTATAGTTATTGCAGGCACTCTTACTGTCGTTGCTCTAATTGGAAAATGGCTGGCAGCTTACGCAACCCAAAAGACATACAAATACAGTGTGCTACAACGTGAGCTTATTTTCGGTCTTAGCAGCTCGCATGCCGCAGCTACATTGGCTGTGATCATTGTAGGATTTAAAGCCGGCATCATTGATGAGCATATCCTCAACGGCACTATCATTCTTATATTGATTACCTGCATCTGGGCATCATTTGTTACTCAGCGAGCAGCTAAACAAATTATTATCGAAGAAGAGAACGAACCGCTCTCTGCTTCATCGCTGGGCGATTTCGCTCAAGAAAAAATTCTTGTGCCAATTGCCAATCCTTCCAATATTGGCCATCATGTTGAGCTGGCACTTCTGTTGAAAGATAAACGTTCGGTCAATCCCATCTCATTGTTGGGTGTTGTGCTCAATGATGAGGAGGCCGAGAAAAACATAGTCAGCTTTCGCAAGAATCTGAAAGACTTTGTTGATACTGCCACAGCGGCTGAAGTAAATGTTGATATAATCACTACTATAG
>JAAZCF010000249.1 GCA_012513425.1 Bacteroidales bacterium | reverse complement strand
TTCAACTCCGACTTGAACAGCAGGAAGCCCTGGGTTGCCCATTTCCATGTGAATAAAATGAACGCCACTGGCTGCCTCCAGTTGATCAGCAAGCTTTTTGATTTCACGAATGCCGGCATTTCCGACTACATGGTGGCCGCTTTCTTTAAATAGTTTATTAGCGGTGTCAATAGGAACGAAATTATTTTTCATGTTCTATAATATTGCGTATGTGTATGGATATTAGATCTTAATGGCATATTTCTTTAGACGCGAGTCTATCATGTGATCAGGGATTACGCGCTTGATGTTGTCAATGACCAGGTTGAGAAGTTTTTCTTTTATGTAGTCTTTTCTGATAACAAGAGACACCTCACGCACAGGATCAGGCTCAACTATTGGCCTGATGTTGGCCTTCTGGTCAGTGTGTAGCAAAGATAAGTGCAACTCAGGAATGACAGTGTAGCCTCCGTTTTGGTCTACTATGTTAATCAAAGTGGTGATGCTGCCGGCTCTATAAATGGTTGAGTAGTTTGAAGCCAGCTGACACAAATTCAGCACTTGGTTTGACAGGCAATGTTCTTCCCTGAGAATCCATAATTGCTCTCCTGTGAGGTCATTACTATGTATCTGACTCTTTTTGTAGAGACGATGAGATGGAGACACATAGGCTACAAACTTTTCATAATATATAGGAATTTCCAAAAGGTCGGGGTTGCTCAAAGGGGTGGCCATCAGTGCCATGTCCAACTGTGCCTTGACCAGAGATGGAATAAGATTTGCCGTGCTGGCCTCAGTGATGTGAAGGTTGAGCCCTTCGTTGTGGCTGTGGACTTCTTTTATGAGACCCGGAAGGATGTAGGGGGCTATGGTTGGAATGACTCCGAGACTAACATCTCCAATGGTCTGCTCTCTTTCTGAAAGCACTATCTCCTTTAACTGGGCAGAGTTGAATAAAACGACTTTGGCTTGAGCAAGCACTTTTTTTCCGGCATCTGTAGGCTCAATAGGGTGCTTTCTGCGGTCAAAGATGATGGTGTCAAGCTCTTCTTCCAGCTTTGCAATAGTTGCACTGAGAGTTGGCTGAGTGATGCCACAGGCATCTGCAGCCAATTGAAAATGGCCATGCTTTTCAAGCGCTACGATATATTCCAGTTGTTGAAGTGTCATTCCGCAAAATTAAGAAATAAATGTTATATTTGTTGCCCTTTTTTAGCTACTATTCTGAATGGCATATTTGAATTATTTTAATACTCCAGATGCCCTGTCAATGTGGTTTATCGCAATTATTACGATTGTTTTTATTGCAGGTGCTTTCTACGGAGCTGATTACCTCAAGGCTTATAAGGATCATAAAAGAGAGATTGCGCTCCATGTTGTCAGTTATATAGTGACTTATGTTGCTATGATTGCATTAACCATTGTCAATCACGCAGTTGTCTTCTTGGTGGCATGGGAAATAATGGCTTTGGGCAGCTTTTTCTTGATTATCTTTGAGAGTTGGAAAAAAGATGTATTAAAGGCAGGTCTCAATTTCTTCATTCAGTCTCACGTCAGTGTGGTTTTTTTGACTTTTGGATTTATGATGATGTATGCCAAGACAGGGTCTTTTTATTTTTCTGACTTCGCTGCCTATCGAGAACCTTGTGGATGGCCTTTTGCCCTTATCTGCGCTGGCTTCGCTCTGAAAGCCGGTTTTGTACCTTTCCATACATGGCTGCCAATTGCTCACCCTGTGGCTCCGGCTCACATTTCAGGAGTAATGTCAGGTGTAATAATAAAAATAGGTATATATGGACTGCTTAGGGCTGTGACCATCTTCAATGTAGATTTGCTTGTGACAGGCAAGGTTATTCTGATAGTTGCTGCAATCAGCGGACTATACGGAGTGATGATGGCAATTGTGCAGCACAATCTTAAAAAACTCTTGGCATACCATAGTATAGAAAACATAGGTATCATAGGCATCGGCATCGGCATTGGCTGTATTTCAAGCAGGATGGGAATGGGGCAGTTGGCTTCACTTTCATTTGCAGGTGCTTTGCTTCACACATTCAACCATGCTCTATTCAAATCAAGTTTGTTCTTTACTGCAGGCAATGTTTATCAGGCAACTCACACTTTGAATGTTGAGAAAATGGGTGGACTGATGAAGAAAATGCCGCTTACAGCTATGTTTTTCCTAATCTCAGCAGTTGCTATTTGCGGCCTGCCACCAATGAATGGTTTTGTGTCTGAATTGATGATTTATATGGGCTTGTATGGCACATTAATAAAAGCACCTATGTTGCTTCAGATAGGAACAGCTGCCGTCATTTTGGCCTTGGCTTTGATAGGAGGCTTGGCAATCTTGTGCTTCACTAAGGCTTTTGGAATTGTCTTTTTGGGAGAAAGCCGCAGCGAGCTGCCACAAATCAAAGAGTTTGGAGCCATGCGAACTATTCCTTTGGCTGTGATGGCTT
>JAAZCF010000248.1 GCA_012513425.1 Bacteroidales bacterium | reverse complement strand
GCTCAGGCGGGGCTCAAACCAAAGTGCTCAATTTTGTGGACAATTTCACAGTAGTTAAAGACAATTTTTTCCCTGTTCCACCTCTTTTTAGCACTATTCAAAAGGAAAGCAATACCCCTTGGGAAGAAATGTACAAAGTTTTTAATTTGGGACATCGTATGGAACTTTATGTGCCACAGGATATTGCTTAAGATTTGATTGAGATTAGTGAGAAATTTGGCATTGAGGCTAGAGTTTTAGGAAGGGTTGAAGCCTCTATGGATACAAAAGTTATTATTGAGTCAGAATATGGCAGTTTCACATATAGGAAATAAATTGCTTATTTCTTTTTTTGTCATTGTGACATCGACGGCTTGCAAACATTTTGTGGCTGAGTCGGTTCCTTTGTCAAATACTGTTCAAGCAGCCCTATATGATTCTACTTCCGTTTTTTTTGCAGATTTTGCATCTTATGGTGAATTAAAATCATTACCTATAGGTATTTTTGATGCAGACACAACAAGTATGGCTTTGCTCGAAGCTTTTGAATCGCTAGATTGCTATAATAATGTTACCGGTGAGGAAGAAATTGACGGAATCCCTGATTTTGCAGGTGAATACTTTCAATACTATACTTCTACTGACGACAATAAATGTTTTGAAAGTACCATATTCTTAATGAAAAACAATTATTGGAACTCAGTTGATAAAAATCGTTCAAAGATTGTAATTGCAGGAGGAAATATATCTTCCAAGAATGGTTTGGATGATATGATAGCTGTAACTGAGAATAGCGGTACAGGCGTAAAAGTAATCACTGCCGTTGAGGCTGGTGTCAGAGCTGTGTTTGATGAACTTTCCTCTGATATAGGTTCTGATTTTACAGTTGCTGTTTTATGCAAAAATAGTACAATTATATCAGGTGCATACAGCGAATCTTTTAAGAAAGTTGCTACAGAAAGAAACCTTACACCAAGAATATCTTTGGTGTTTCAGCCTATCTCAATCAAAATAGTTGATAGTGTGCAAATATTTCAAAAAGATATTGAGACATTAGTAAAAAAACTCATGGCAGATGATTCCAAATCTCAATTGAAATTTTTGATAATGGATGGTATGGATGAGGAATTAATTAATGCGGCAAATGAGATTTTTGATAGATATAGAAATACTTTTATCAACGGAACTTATCTCTATCGCAATATTTTATCAGACAATATTCTTTGTATTAATCCTTCAGTTTGTGCCGCGAAGGAATGTTATCAAATACTAAGAAATGACAACAATTTAGCACTGCGAATAACAGACCAAAGAGTCGATTATTTTTATGGCATTTAAAGAAAGCATTACACCTGAAGAAATAGAGGCTATGGACATTGTGGCTTTTAATGGGCCTATTTCTATCATATCCACAAGAGGAAAAGCCTTTGATGACGCTATTGCTCATCTTTCTTCATGTAGGATGATAGGCTTTGACACAGAGACCAAACCAATTTTTAATAATAAAACTCAACGCTGCGGCACCGCTCTATTACAATTGTCAAGTGAGACAAATTCATATTTGTTTAGACTTCATAAGTTGGGCCTGCCACAAGAGTTGGCTGACATATTGGCTAGTAATTCAATTACTAAAATTGGGGCTGCCGTCCTTGATGATATAAGAGGTCTTCAGAGATATAATTATTTTGAAGCTGCCAGATTTATGGACTTGCAGACATTTGTTGAAAAATATGGTATTAAAGACAAAAGTGTAAAGAAATTGTCTGCCATTATTCTTGGGAAAAAAGTGTCAAAAGCACAGCAATTGTCCAATTGGGAAGCACCAGAGTTGTTAGAACCACAGCAACTCTATGCAGCAACGGATGCTTGGATCTGCCTTGTTATGTACAAAGTTCTGCTTGGCTCATATTAGTCTTGCAGTTTAAATAATTCTGCTATGTTTTCTCTCAAGTCATTTATACGTAAGTATAAGTCTATGGTATTATTTCTATTTGCAGGTATCATAATGG
>JAAZCF010000247.1 GCA_012513425.1 Bacteroidales bacterium | reverse complement strand
GCATTGGTAATGACAAAAGAAAATTTGTCACTTGCAATGACTAAAGAAGTAAGAGCCTTGTTAAATAAACCTGAAGCGAAAGCTGACACTATTCTTCAAGTACAAATCGATAGTAAAAACGAACTGGTCGAGCAAGAAGGCATCAAGCTGACATTTCCCTACCCTATCGCCAAAGCAAATCTTGACTCAATCAAGTTTATTGCCACAAATCCGAAAAACCAAAATGACACTATAAATTTCACTTTTGTTCAAGACAGCATTGATTTGAAAGTCTATTATATGCAAGCTTCTCAGAAATATGAAGTAGGATATAAATACGAAGTGAAAATTGCCGACAATGCTTTCCATGACATCTACGGGCGAAAAAATGATGCAAAGACATTAAATATTCAACTGCCTAACACCGACAAGACAAGCTCAATCACTCTTAACGTCAGTGGCATCAACAATTCGAGATACATCATTGAGTTGGTAAATGAAAATAAAAGCCAAGTATTCCGCAAATATATAGTTACAGATAATTGCATATTATACTTTCCATATTTGAATGCAGGCAACTACACTTTTCGCGTGACTGAAGACCGCAATAGTAACGGTCTATTTGACACAGGAAATTTGTTCAAAAGACTGCAGCCTGAGAAAGTAATCATTTTCAAACTTCCAAATGGCAACGAATTAATTGAATTGCCTGAACAAACTGATATTGAACAGGATTTGACTTTATGAAAAAAATAACTTTCATATTACTTTTATTCTTTCTTACTTTTCTAGCCTATGGCCAAAATGAAGTAATTGATTTCAACCCTTTTTCTGAGGAAGAATTGGCTATTATCATGCAAGACTCAACCAAAATAAAAGAGGTGGACAAATTTCAACCCTCCGGCATTTTGGGAGTAAAATATAGTTATCAAATCAACGGAGTGAGTTCAACTCCCGAGATGGACCAGAGAACTTGGAATTCTTACAAGAATATTGGCTTGGTCTATACATACTACAATGACTTGTGGAATATGATGTCAAACTTCGGGACACGCATAAGTTTGAAATATTGCGAAGAAGGTTTTGATTGTGATTTTCTCGAAAATGAGCGATTCCAAGTTGTTGAGCTTGATTTAGAGTCACAATTCCATTTCGATTTTTCTAGATTCAGACTTTTTTTAAATATTGGTCCTTACGCAGGTTATCGCCTTAATAGCCTGAAAGAAAATGACACATGGGACAAATATGACAACCGCTTTGACTATGGTCTCATTGGAGGGGCAGGATTTGGTCTGATTTTCAAACCATTTGAACTCCAAATAGAAGCAGGTTATAAATATGCCTTGAGCAGTTATTACCATGCCAACAAATTCAGCGACGAATATTGGCTATCAGTCACTCCCCGCAACATTATTCTTAGTGCAACCTTATTTATCCATCTGTTCTAATGAGTAAAAAAATAAATTGTAAAGTTGGAAATCTCATCATCGGAGGCTCTGAAAACATAGTTATACAATCTATGTGTAACACAGATACTCTCGATGTTGAGGCATCTGTTGCTCAGTGCAAAGATTTATATAAGGCAGGATGCCAGATGGCAAGGCTCACGACTCAAGGGCTCAAACAAGTAGAAGCTCTTGCTCAAATCAAAGCTCAGCTTCTCTCCGATGGAATAGATATGCCTCTGGTAGCTGATGTCCATTTCAATGCAGATGTCGCTCTAGCTGCTGCAGCAGGCATAGCCGATAAGGTACGCATCAACCCCGGTAACTTTTCCAAAGACCACAATGTGGCAATGGAGAAATTTAGCAACTTGATTGCAGTGTGCAAACAATATTGCACAGCATTACGAATCGGATTAAACCATGGTTCATTGGGTGAGCGCATCACATCTGTGTGGGGAGATACTCCGCAAGGAATGTGCAGCGCGGTGATGGAGTGGCTAAGAGTATGCATCGAACAAGATTTTTACAATATAGTATTGTCTCTCAAAGCCAGCAACACTAAGGTGATGGTAGATGCTTACAAGTTGTTGCAGAACACAATGGAGACTGAATTAGGAATATTATTTCCCCTCCATCTGGGAGTCACAGAGGCAGGAAATGGGGACAGCGGCCGAATGAAGTCTGCTGTCGGCATAGGAAGTTTATTGAAGCTCGGGATAGGTGACACCATCCGAATATCTTTGACTGAAAATCCTGTAAATGAAATAAGCGTTGCAAAAATGCTAGTTTCATGCAAAAACATCAGCAAGATAGAAGCGGCAACTCGCGAAGAATTCATAGTACAAGCAGGCTATCTCTATGGTTCTGCTCTATTGGACGATAGTCTTAGCGATGATTTCAATTTGGAAGGCAGCATCGCCGGAAAACCTGTAGAGTCAGAGATGGCCGATGAGATAAAAAATATCCTTTTGCAGGCTGCCAGACGCAGATTTACCAAGGCGGAATATATTGCCTGCCCTGGCTGCGGCCGCACCTTATATAATATTGAGGCTGTTTTGGCCGAGGTACGAAAGGCTACTGAACATTTTACCGGAGTCAAAATTGCAGTGATGGGCTGTATTGTTAATGGTCCGGGCGAAATGGCCGATGCAGATTACGGATATGTAGGCCAAGGAGCTAATTTAATCACACTTTATAAGGGAAAGATTGCTGTTGAAATAAACATTCCTCAAGAAGAAGCTGTTATCCATCTTGTAAAGTTGATAAAAGATAATAAAATATTTTAATTTT
>JAAZCF010000246.1 GCA_012513425.1 Bacteroidales bacterium | reverse complement strand
TGTCCCTTCTTTGGCAGGGCATTACGGCATGGCTGTCCGCAGTCAGGCAAAGTGGTTGCTTCGCAAAGGCTATTACAATTATCAAGGAAGTGACCTTCACTCGGCCAAAGGAGTAAATTTTTTGTTTAAACAATAAATATGCAAATAATATTACTATCTGGAGGTTCAGGCAAACGTCTGTGGCCCCTGTCTAATAATACGCGCTCAAAGCAATTTTTGAAACTATTGCCTGCCGGTGGCGATGCTACCGAGTCTATGGTACAGCGTGTAGTTCGTCAGATTCGCGATGCTCAACTGACCGACTCTATCATTGTTGCAACCGGCGCAAATCAGAAAGACATCATTTCCAATCAGTTGGGTGGGAGCGTAGAGGTCGTATCCGAGCCTTCTCGCCGAGATACTTTTCCTGCAATTGCTTTAGCCTCAATGTATATTGCCGATAAAAAGCAGTGCAGTTCTAGTGAGGTTGTAGTGGTTATGCCATGCGACCCATTCACAGAGGTAGGATATTTTCAAACAATAGAGAAAATGGCCTCTGAGGTTGAGCATGGCAAGGCAGATTTAATTCTGATGGGCATAAAGCCTACTTATCCTTCCACAAAGTATGGATACGTTGTGCCCTCGCAGCAACACAATGATGGCATAGCTTTCTCGGTGGAGCGTTTCACAGAGAAACCAGATGAAAAAAGAGCTGCCGAGCTCATTTCTCAAAACGCATTTTGGAACGGAGGTGTATTCGCTTTCCGTCTGGGTTACATGACGGATATTGTCAAACAACAGCTAGATGTCAACAGCATTATAGAGTGCTATGACCGATATGCTGAGCTACCCAAGATCAGTTTCGATTATGAAGTAGTAGAAAAAGCTTCATCAATAGTTGTGGTGCCATTCAGCGGCCTATGGAAAGACCTGGGCACTTGGGATTCGCTATCCGGTGAAATAAAAAAAGAATCTATAGGCAACGTAGTGATGGGCGATAACAACTCCGGCACATTAGTTATTAACGAACTAAATATCCCAATCTTATGTGAGGGAGCAAAAGACATGATAATAGCTGCCGACCCGGATGGAATATTAGTTTGCAGTAAAGAGCATAGCGAAGGCATCAAATCGCTGGTAGAACAGGTTAAGAGCCGCCCTATGTACGAAGAACGTCGTTGGGGTGATTACAAAGTTCTAGATCATACCTTAGCCGACAATGGCTACGAATCCCTCACCAAACAGCTTCATCTGAAGCCCGGCTGCAAGATTAGCTATCAACTGCATCACTGCCGTGAAGAAGTCTGGTCATTCATAGAAGGAGAGGGCATCATCAAACTTGATGGAGAAGAAACATCTGTAAAGGCAGGCCAGGTAGTTCGCATAAAAAAAGAACAACTTCACGGCCTGAAAGCAATAACTGACCTTCGCCTCATCGAAGTTCAATTAGGTACAAACCTTGTCGAAGAAGATATAGTCAGAGTAGAGCTGGACTGGTAGAAAGAGACATATATGAGTTTATTTGCAGGAAAAACCCTAATGATTACCGGTGGTACCGGTAGTTTTGGGAATGCGGTCTTAAACCGCTTTCTTCGTACTGATATAGCAGAGATTTGCATCTTCTCGCGTGATGAGAAGAAACAGGATGACATGCGTCATGACTACCAAGTGCGTTACCCCGATGTGGCAAACAAAATACAATTTTATATAGGCGATGTCCGCTCGCTTGAGAGCATACGAAGCGCCATGCATGGCACTGACTTTGTATTCCATGCAGCCGCACTGAAACAAGTACCCAGCTGTGAATTTTTCCCAATGGAAGCCGTCCGCACCAATGTCATAGGCACAGACAATGTTCTTTCAGCCGCCATTGAATGCGACGTAAAATCAGTCATTTGCCTTTCTACCGACAAGGCTGCTTACCCAATTAACGCCATGGGCATTACTAAAGCCATCGAAGAGAAAGTAGCAGTAGCCAAGAGCAGAAATTCGCGCAACACTAAAATCTGCTGCACCCGTTACGGCAATGTGATGTGTTCGCGCGGCTCGGTCATTCCTCTTTGGATTGACCAAATTCGCAAAGGCAATTCCCTAACACTGACTGAACCAAGTATGACTCGTTTCATAATGTCACTTGATGAAGCCGTTGATTTGGTACTCTTCGCTTTTGAAAATGGACAAAATGGTGATATTCTGTATCGGCAAGTAATTGATTATCAGTAACTTAGGCTACTTAGTTGTAACCATTAATAACCTCCTCATTTTGAGGGGGTTTTCTTTTTAACACTTACCAGTTGATATTTGTTGGTATCAATTATTCCATATACTTTTGGCTCAAATTTCATTCCTGCCCCTCAAAAACGAGCAACAGTTGATACAAATTTGTAAGAGATGATACAACGTGAGACGCTGTGAGAATCACAACTCTACGCCACTCGTCTATTATGGGTACAATCGTGAGACGCTGTGAGACGCTATGAGACGCTATGAGACAAAAGTGTAGACTTAAATAGATACCTCATATGAACATCATCAAGCATTGTAAGTGTTGTGTAGTTCAGTTCGTTGCGCATAGAATGGCAACGCTGTACTGTTCCAAAGCATGCAACGCAAAGGCAACAAGAGTTCGTAAAAAAAAGAACCTTGAGAAAGAGTATCAGGAGCTCCAAGATGACATAGAACTGTCACAGGAGACAACTGCTGCTCCTGCCGAATTTCTAAGCCCTTCTCAAGCAGCAATACTGCTTGGGGTTAGTCGTGCTACCATATATAGGTATGCACTTGCCGGGACTATCAAAGCTGTTCAATTTAGAGGTTTGACTATTATTAGAAAGTCTGATATCGAGAAGGCTTTTGACAATGCTCCTGATTATAAGAAACGTCCATCGTTTAGCAAGAAGAAAGAAGATTCAGAATACTACACTACCAGTGAAATCTCAGAGAAATATCATATTAGGCGCAAGGCTATTTTAGCTCGTTGTGAACGTTTCAACATTCCTAAGGTCTATGAAGGACGTAATACCTTCTTTAAGAAGGCTTACGTTGATGCTCATTTTGCTGAGTTGATTGAAGAAATCGACTTGGCCAACTATTACACCACCCAGCAGATCATGGAGAAATTCAATATGTCGAAGCCCAATGTCCTTACCTTCGTCTATAGGAATAACATCCCTCGCATTAATCGTGGAAAATTGGTTTATTACTCTAAAGTCCATATCGACAATTATAAGCGAAAAGGTGAAGATGTAGATGCTAACTGGTACAGTTACGATGAAATAAAAGAAATGTACGGTCTCAGCATGGACCAAATAAGTTATCATATACGTCATGAGAATATAAAGACGGAGAAGCGTGGAAAGTTCACCATGATATTCAGATCTGAGTTTGATGAGATTGTAATCAAAGGAAAGTTCGCAAACGTAGAACGAGACCCTGAGACAGGAAGGTTCAATTTTGAGAACAAGCCAAAACTTATCCCCCGAACCAAAACTGATAAAGCCAAAGTTCCAGATACACCTGATGGGTATTTCTCAACAGAAGACATAAGTAAGAAATACTCCATAAACGTCAGACATGTGCAGAAAATAACCAGAGAAGCAAGAATCCCCAAAATATCATTGGGAGGATTCAACTTCTTTGAGATACCCAGTGCCCTTGCTCTTTTTGGGGCTACACAGCTTCAAGATGGAGTAAAAGAATGGATTACTCCAGAGGAAATGGAAAAACAATATGACATGACCCCGGTAGCCCGGCGTTCATTCACCCATCGACACAACATACCTTCAAAAGTAGAGTTCGGTAAGATATTCTATTCAAAGACGCACATAGACAAGGTGAAGCATTTGGACTTCAAAGGTAAGGAGAACTACTATTCAGTTCAAGAAGTAATGGATAAATACGGTTTGAGCAAAGATATGGTATTCTACTACTCTAACAAGAAGAAAGTTACAAAAGCGAGATGTGGTCTGCAAGTATATCTGCTAAAATCAGAAATAGACCAATTTATGGTTGAAAGAGCCACTAAAGACGAAATGCCACCACTTAATGAGACTTAATCGTAAAA
Source organism: Bacteroidales bacterium (assembly GCA_012513425.1). GTDB lineage: Bacteria > Bacteroidota > Bacteroidia > Bacteroidales > UBA932 > Equibacterium. Next base: position 720 of record JAAZCF010000246.1, on the reverse strand, counting down.
TGATTTCCTTGCGTGATAGTCAGTATAGTATCATTTCGGACTTTTGCACCCTAAATTAATAATTCATAAACAAAATATTATGCAGTATTGTAAGACAGTAACACTAAGACAACGACCGAGGCGCAACGGCACGCTATCTCTGTTCCTTGAGTTTTATCCGGGATACAGAGACCCAAAGACGATGGAATTGATTCGTCGTCGTTCGTTAGGCATTTATATTTATGCCGAACCTAAAGACCAGCTCCAAAAAGACTACAATACCACTATGTTGGAAAAGGCCGAAGCTATCAGATGCAATATCTTTACTGAGATTATAAATGAAAAATATAATTTCTTTAGTAAAGGTCGTACTAAAGAAAGCTTCTTAGATTACTTTGATGATTTATCAAAGACAAAGCACGCTAAATGGCTTTCGTCATATAAGCACTTCGAGAAGTTTTCTCATGGCAAATGTAGTTTTGATGAATTAAGTGCTGAATTCTGCCGAAAATTCATGGAATACCTCATGGATGCGAAAAGCTTATCTACAGGCAAACCACTTAATCGCAATTCTGCTGCCGATTACTGGATAATCTTCAGGAACGCACTCAATCTTGCTTATAGAGATAGACGCATCAATGAAAAGATTGTCGATTTCTTGGATTATATAAAGTGGGTTCCAACAGTAAAGGAAAGTTTGACCATTGAAGAAGTGCGAAGTCTTTATCACACACCATGCCC
>JAAZCF010000245.1 GCA_012513425.1 Bacteroidales bacterium | reverse complement strand
TCCCCCTCACGGAGGTCTTGCTTTTGGTTTTGACCGAGTATGCGCATTGTTTGGAGGTCAGGAAACCATACGAGACTACATCGCTTTCCCTAAAAACAACATGGGTCGCGACGTTATGCTTGATGCTCCAAGCCACATAGATGACACTCAAATGGACGAACTTTTTATTAAGAGCACAGCTCCTGTCAAAGAATAATATGAACGATGAGGTTATAAAAGTCCTGCAGACTATCATCCACCCTGCATACGAGACTGATATTATTACATTAGGGTTAGTAGAAAACCTTCGAATTGAAGGCTCTTCTATTTCTTTCAATTTGGTTTTTACTCGCAAAGACCCATTAGCCGCCAGCATCAAAGAAGCTTGTAAGGAAACTTTGGAAGAAAGCTTTAAAGGCTATAGAGTTCAAATATTGGAACTCATCAGAGAAAAGAAAGCTACAAAAAAAGCTTCACTACCGCTTGGCATGGAGCAACTCGCAGAAGTCGGCAAAATCATTGCTGTTGCCTCAGGCAAAGGCGGGGTAGGGAAAAGCACTGTAGCTGTTAATCTAGCCATTTCCTTGGCTCGTAGAGGATATCGTGTAGGTCTTGCCGACGCCGACATTTATGGCCCTTCTATTCCAAAAATGACCGCTACAGAGGATTCTATGCCTTCGGTTGATGTCGAAGAGGTTGACGACCAAAAGCAAGAATTGATAGTCCCTGTTGAGAAATACGGAGTCAAATGGATGTCTATCGGCTATTTTGCCACTCCCGAGCAAGCCCTTATATGGCGCGGACCTATGGCCTGCAATGCGTTAAAGCAGATGATTCTGCAAGTAAAATGGGGGCTACTAGATTACTTACTAATTGACCTTCCTCCAGGAACAGGTGATATCCACATTACTTTGGTAGGAGATATTCCTATCACCGGTGCTGTTATTGTCACTACTCCTCAAGCAGTAGCTTTAGCAGATGTCGAGAAAGCCATCAATATGTTTCGCAATCCAAAAGTTAACAAGCACATATATGGCATTGTTGAAAACATGTCATGGTTTACTCCTGCCGAGCTTCCTGACAATAAATACTACATATTTGGCCGCGACGGCAGCCGTAAAATTGCCGAAAAATATGGTCTTGATGTCCTAGCCCAGATTCCTTTGATTCAAAGCATCTGCGACAATGGCGATAGTGGCACTCCGGAAGCTTTGAATGCAGATAGCGAGATTGCCCGCGCATTTGATGCGATTCTTTTATAGCTTCCTGCGATACAATTTCTGAATAATCAACTCTATGATACTTGTCCCGTAAGATTTTTTCTACGGGACAAATTTTTAATATATTGATTCACAGTGATTTGCTTTGCATGCAAAAAAATATTAAAAATATAGTACTTGGCGATACAATGTAATATATTTTTTACATATCTTTGCAGCACAAATTAAATGGTAAAAGCAAGTATTATGAAAAAAACAATTAATGTAGGTATTGCTTCACGGAATTTTATCATAGATGAAGATGCCTATTCAAGACTGGAAAGTTATCTTAAATCATTTCGTGCTCACATCAACAATGGCTTTGATGCCAAAGAAGTAATGGAAGAGCTGGAAGGCCGCATTGCAGAATTATTCCAACAAGAGCTCTCCTCAGAAAATTCAGTAGTTTCTTTGGCTCTTATTGAAAAAGTTATCTCGCAACTCGGAATGCCTGACGGAAGCACTGCAGAATCTTCAACTTTCAACAACACCTGCGCTCATGGAAGCTATGAGAAGCCTAAAAAGAAACTCTATCGCGACAGCGATGACAAAGTCATTAGTGGCGTTTGCAGCGGACTGTCAGTTTACTTTGAAGTAGACGTTGTGCTTCTACGCGTAATCTTTGTAGCCCTGTTAATGTGCGCTTCTTTTGGATTTTGGGCATATATCATCTTTCTAATTGCTGCTCCTTTGGCTAAAACAGCCGCTCAAAAATGCGAAATGCGCGGATTAGAGCCAACAGCAGAAAACATGGCAAAATTTACTAACGCAAAAATATAGCAAAATGGAAAAGACAATAATAAGTAATGTGGAAAATGTGCGCTCCCAGATGCGAAAAGGCGTTCTGGAATATTGCATACTCTCGCTGTTATGTAAAGAAGACGCATATGCATCTGAAATAATAGCAAAACTCAAAGAAGCTGATATGATAGTAGTAGAAGGGACTCTTTATCCTCTTCTTATTAGACAAAAGAACCAGGGTTTACTTCAATATCGTTGGGAGGAGTCACCACAAGGTCCTCCACGCAAATATTATTCTATAACAGAAAAAGGTCGTGCCCAACTATCAGACATGGACATAACCTGGGAAGAAATAATTAAAACAATTGAAAATATTAAGAAATAGCCATGACAAAAGTTGAAAAAGTAAGCATTGGCAAATGCGCATTTACTTTGGAAGAAAGCGCATACACAATTGCTCTCGCCTATCTCGATTCCTTAGATAAATACTATTCTCCTCGCGAAGGTGGTCACGAAATTATGGAAGGTATTGAAGAACGCATGGCAGAGCTCATCTTGGAAAAAACAGGAGGAGCAAATATTGTTGTATCTGCAAAAGTTATCAATGAAATTATTGATATTTTGGGACGACCTGAAGTATTGGAAGATGACAACCAATCAAAGCAATATTACGGCGGTACAAAATACGAAGGGAAAAAGAAAATATACAGAGACCCTACTAATCGTGTAATTGGCGGCGTATGCAGTGGTCTGGGTAATTATTTCAACATCGATCCTGTCATCTTGAGAGTTATTTGTGTAGCTTTGTTCATTATCCCAGTATTTTCTTTTATTAATTTAAGTGGAACCATTCTTATTGCTTATCTCATAGCTTTGATTGCCATACCAAATGCGGACACTCTTCAAAAGCAGGCCGAAATGAAAGGTAAAAGCCTTCATATTTCCGATATTGAAAAAGACTACAGCGATGGCACTATCAAAGTAAAAAGCAACAATTCTGACAGCGTTTTCGGCAGAATTTGCCTCTCAATAATTGGTATTTTCCTATTGATGATTGGTATTTCAGGCCTTATTGCCGGCGGAGTTGCTGCCTTTGGAACATCTCTGGCATTCAGTAATCATTTCTTTGCTTCAGAAATAATCGAACATTTTAATGATCGTCTGGATTTTGGTTGCTTCTATGACGGATCAATTCCTATTGCAATAAAGGTATTATTAATTGTCTTCAGCTCTTTGGTATATTTTCTTCCTTTCGTGGCAATGATTTATGGTGGAATTTGCTTGGTTTTCAATCTTAAAAGTCCATCATGGAAGCCAGGATTGGTGATGTTTATACTATGGCTGGTTGCATTAGTAGGACTATTCGTATCAGCTTCAATGTTCAGCTGGGATGCTTTTTCCACTAATTGGCATTGCTTCCACTGGTGGTAATAGGTAAATGATCGCTTGCGCCGGCATTATAGCGAGGTCCGATGAAGGTTCTGCGAGGTTTTACACCTAGATAGGCTTTATCCTCTTCCAATAAATAATCCGGTGCAAAGATTGAATATGTTGTCTCATTTGCTAGTGCTTCACTAGCGATGGCCTGGTCAATCAACTCCCATTTTCCATGGTAGCGGATTGTTCCCAGGCCTTTCTTCCATAGAGGCTCTGAGAGATTAACTAAACCAGCTTCAGCACACAGTTGTGTAATTGCATTGCTTCCCGGATCATCATTAAAGTCTCCAACAAGCAATATTGAAGCCTGTGGCTGAGAAGCTATCAAACGTCCCAAGAAATCAGACAAAAGCCGGCTGACAGCCTCTCTTCGGACATCAGTTGACCCTGCCGTAGCTCTCTTAGATGGCCAATGATTCACAAATAGATGTAAAAGAGACGAGTCTCTCATGCTCAACAATTGGCAATAAAGCACATCTCTGGTAGCAAACTGCGACACAGTAAGTAGGCAACTATCAATCAAAGCATATTCGAAAGGATTATATAAAAGGGCAACATCAATCCCTCTTGCGTCACGACTGTCTTTATGAACTATCTTATAGCCGACTTTGGCCAAAGGAGTGTTTTGAATCAAATCTGTCAGCACCCTTTTGTTTTCAACTTCTGCCAAAGCTATAATATGCGGCAAAGTGCCCAAGCTGTCTGCAGATGCAAGAATTGTTTTGGCTATCAGATTCCTTTTGTCTTGATATTTTTTCTTAGTAAGATGATACCTGCCTGACTGGGTAAAGTCTTCATCCGCAGTTTTCGGATCATCATAGGTATCAAAAAAGTTCTCAACATTCCAAAACATAATCTGGGCGTGGACTGTGCCCACACCCAGAATTATCATCATTATCGCCACAATCACCCGCCTCATAAGAAAATTTTCTATCTAATTATTGATCTATTGTCATTTCATCAAGCAAATATCCTGCCCCACCGAACTTGTCAATAATAAAAAGAACATACCGAATGTCAACACAAATACAACGCTGTAAATCAGGTTCAAAGATAATATCACCACTCATTGCCTCCCAATTGCCGTCGAAGGCAAGGCCGGTCAACTGACCTTTACCATTTAGAACAGGACTTCCAGAGTTGCCTCCTGTGATATCGCCGGTCATAATAAAGCAATTTGGCATGCTGCCGTCAGCATTTGCATAGCGGCCATAGTCTCTGGCTTCGTATAGTTCTTTGAGCTTTGCAGGAACCACAAACTCCCAATTGTCTGGATCTTCTTTTTCCATAACTCCCTTTAAAGTTGTGTAGTATTTATATTCCACACCATCCTTTGGTTCATAGCTTTTGACATTACCATAAGTCAATCGCATTGTGAAGTTAGCATCCGGATAGATTGGCTGGCCATCTTTCATCTCCAGTTGACCGGCAATAAAACTCTTTTGGGCCTTTGCCAGCCTTACCGAGACATTTGACAAGTCTTTATTAATACCAATTGCTATAGTTCTCACTGACTGGGCGCAGATATATGCAGGGTCATCAGTAAAGCTGATTTCCCCAGTTAATGCCTTTGACTCAATTGCTGCCAATGCCTTTTCCATCGAAACAAATTGTGAGCAAGCAAAGATATAGTCTACAAAATCACTGATACTGCCATTGAATTTGTCATCTACTGTTTGGAAAAAATCAGGCAGTAGATTGGCAGGCATCTTCTCTTTGCATACTTCCATCATCACTTTTGCCACCTTCAAATCAGTAGGCATATTGTAGTCCTTATAAAAAGACTTAAGATAAGCTTTTGCTCCATCCATTATTTGTTGACGAGCGGAGGCATCTGAGGAAGCATAGTTTATAAATCTATTGTTAATGTTATTGGCAACTGTAAATATTTCAATTCTATTTACTGACTCCGTCACATAATTATAGTTTACTATTAATT
>JAAZCF010000244.1 GCA_012513425.1 Bacteroidales bacterium | reverse complement strand
GGATAATATTATGAACGAGAAACTTTACATTTTTGACACTACGCTTCGCGATGGCGAGCAAGTCCCCGGATGTCAGCTAAACACAATTGAGAAAATAGAATTAGCCAAATTATTGGAAGCTCTTGGCGTTGATATTATTTAATGTGGCTTCCCCATTTCAAGCCCCGGTGACTTCAAAAGTGTAGTAGAGATATCAAAAGTCATTACCAAATCGCGAATCTGTGCTCTCTCCAGAGCAGTAGAAAAAGATATTGATGCAGCTGCTCAAGCTCTTCATTTTGCAGAGCTAAAGAGAATACATACTGGTATAGGCACTTCAGATTACCATATTAAGTATAAGTTCAACTCTAATAGAGATGATATTCTTCAAAGAGCCATTGCGTGCGTAAAGTATGCCCGCAAATATGTGGATGATGTAGAGTTTTATGCTGAAGATGCCGGTCGTACCGACAACGAATACCTCGCAAAAGTTGTTGAGGCTGTAATTGCAGCAGGAGCCACAGTTGTAAACATTCCTGACACAACCGGATATTGCTTCCCAGCCGAATATGGAGCCAAGATAGCATATTTGATAAATAATGTACCCAACATTGATAAAGCTATCATCTCAACCCACTGTCACAACGACTTAGGCATGGCAACTGCTAATAGTTTGGCAGGCGTGATGAATGGTGCCCGTCAGATTGAATGTACCATCAATGGAGTAGGCGAACGCGCAGGAAACACAGCTTTGGAAGAAGTAGTTATGGCCATAAAGAGTCGTAAAGAATTCCCTGTTTATACAGATATTCTCACCAAAAATATCACAAAATCTTCGCACCAAGTATCCGCACTTATGCGTATGCCTGTCCAGCCAAACAAAGCAATTGTAGGACGCAATGCTTTTGCACACTCTTCCGGCATCCATCAAGACGGAGTGCTTAAGAATCGTGAAAGCTACGAAATAATCGACCCTCAAGATATCGGCATCAATGATTCAACCATAACGCTTACTGCAAGAAGCGGCAGAGCAGCCCTTGACCACCATTTTCGCAGGCTTGGCATAGTTCTAAATGCAGAAGAGTTAGTCACTGCGTACGAAAAATTCTTAAATCTTGCTGATCGTAAAAAAGAAATAGAAGACAGCGACCTGTTCGCTATTTCCGGTATTGAAGTTCACAATGTTGTGCAGAAAATCAAATTGGACTATCTGCAGGTTGTTTGCGGCAAGAACTCTATTCCAATGGCCACTGTTGGGCTTACAATTGACGGTGAAGAATGCAGTGCCACTAGCAGCGGCAAGGGTCCTGTAGACGCAGCTTTTTCTGCTATTCACAGCCTTGTTCATCGCAAAATCAATTTGGAAGAGATGTTGGTTCAATCAATTACCAGAGGCACTGAAGATAACGGGATTGTCCATATTCAAGTTGAAAACAACGGACAGTTCTTCTATGGTTATTCTGCTAATGCAGACATTGTAACTGCTGCTGCTGAGGCTTATGTCAATGCTATTGCTAAGATTATTTAAAAATGGGAAAAGCTATCTCAACATTATTGTTGCTTTTAGTTTCCAACACCTTTATGACTTTTGCCTGGTATGGCAATTTAAAATTTGACTATGGCAAAGTATTTCCCAAATGGGGCGTAGTCGGTATAATTGTAGTCAGCTGGATGATAGCGTTTGCGGAGTATTTGTTTATGATTCCTGCAAATAGAATTGGATTTAAGGGAAATGGTGGACCTTTCTCTTTGATGCAACTGAAAATTGTGCAGGAAGTAATTACTCTCACTGTATTTACAGCAATCTCGATTTTCATTTTTAAATCGGATCCTTTGAAGTGGAATCACTTTGCTGCTTTTTTTTGTTTGATACTTGCAGTCTATTTTGCATTTAAATCTTAATACGAAATATTTGCACATATTAAAAAAATTTATCACTTTTGCAGTCCCAAAACTGAAAAGCAACCTCTCTTGAGACTCTAACAAACCATGACGTTGCGCTAAATATTTGAAGACAATGGATTTACTAAAGATCGCCCAAGAGGCACTATTCCCAGAACAAAAGAATTTTCCAGAGTTCAAAGCAGGTGACACTATCACAGTTACCTATAAGATTAAAGAAGAAAACAAAGAGCGCCTACAAAACTTCCGTGGTGTAGTTATTCAAAGACGTGGTGCAGGTAGTACACAAACATTTACTATCCGCAAAATTTCTAACGGCATTGGTGTTGAGCGTATCTTCCCTATTTCTTCTCCATTAATTGAGAACATTGAAATAAACAAATTTGGTAAAGTTCGTAGAGCTAGAATCTTCTACTTACGTGCTCTTACAGGTAAGAAAGCTCGTATCAAAGAGAAAAAGTACTCTGCTAAAGTTTCAAAGTAACATACAAAACTGGCCCCTTAGCTCAACTGAATAGAGCATCTGACTACGGATCAGAAGGTTACAGGTTTGAATCCTGTAGGGGTCACATAAAAAAGGCAACTCAATAGAGTTGCTCTTTTATTTTCGTATTATTGGCTGTTAGATTACCGTATATCCGTCGGACTCGTCGTTGGGAAACCATTTGTCCAGAAGCTGTTCCACTTCACATTCTATTGAAGGGGTTATATACTTTTTCATTTTCTTTGAGACTAACGTGATAGATACGACATCGTCTATCCAGCCTAAGAGGCCCCATCTGCTGAAAGGAATCAGGTCATTGGGAACAACTACATACACCAAGGCGATAATGATAAGGACTTTGTCGTTAGTTGCAGTAGAAGGATCCTTCAAAATGAAATAAAGTTCCAAACATGGTTTAGTTGCAATGCGTCCTGCGGTTTTGGCGTAGTCCTTAATTTTGTCAAACAGACCTCCAAAGTTTTCTCCCAGCCAGGATTTGGCTTTTTCGTAAAATTCTTCCATCAGGTATGTGTTTTTGAATCGTTATTTTTATGCAAGGTATCAAAAAAATGTTGTTACCTATCTATGCCATTATTAATTAAGATAATAGAGGTGATTTAGAATTAATTGTTTGTCAGTGTGTTTTTTTGCCAAAGGATTCCGTCTTCCGAGTAGGTGATGATGTATTTTCCGTCAGGTGAAATGTCAAGGTCAAGGTCAGGTCCTGATGTATTGTAAGGCGCACCAAGGTTTTTGGGAGCGGTCCACCTGCCGTCTGGTTGCTGATATGAAATATATAAATCAAAATCACCGAGACCGCCTGGAGTATTGGTCGCATAAATCATGTAAGTTGCGTCGTAGTCAATATATGGATCTATGGTTCCATAATATGTACTTACGGACAAATCAACTTTTTGAGCGTTTGAACAGCCATCGGTGGAGCATTGAGCCATATATATTTCGCCTTTTTGTGTTTTTGAGTCCCATAAGCAAAAATACAGTTCGTCATTTCGGGTCATAGAGGAATGAAATTCCCAAATGTTATCGTCGCCGAGGTTCAGCACACTTTCGGGGTTTGTCCAGCCATGGACCGTTTTTTTCACGCGCCAGATGTTGTAATTAGAAATGTTCTCTTTTCCCTTTGACGAGGAGTAATAAATCCATTGGCCGTCGGCCGAGAATGTGGGTTCTGTTGCGTAGCACCCTATAGAAAATGTGGCGGTGTCGGGTTGTGACCAGCCTTTTTCTGTTTTTTCGGAATGCATGATTTTGGTGTAAGGCCATTCGCCCAAAACATAGAATAATTCATCGCCTTTGGGGGATATAATCAAATCAGATTCTTTAACATCGGGCTTCAATATTATGCCTGGAGCAAACAGAGTGGGAGAATTGCCTGGGGCTTCAGAAAAAAAGTCAAAATATTTGCCATC
>JAAZCF010000243.1 GCA_012513425.1 Bacteroidales bacterium | reverse complement strand
ATGTGGGACTCCGTGAAAGTTAATATCACTTCAAATCCTGCCCCTCTGAATGTGCAGTGGCTTAGTGATATGGTCTATGGTGACCTGAAAGGTCCGCGCAATACTATGAGGTTGATAATGGCATTTATGATTCTGTCAATAATCATTTCTCTTCTTGGACTTTATGCTATTTGCAGTTATTTTACAAATCAGAATTCCAAGAATATTGCGATCAATAAAGTGTTTGGTGCGCAAACCAGGGAGGTAGTCGGGAAATATTCCAAGTCATTTTTGTGGTCGATTGTCATTTCTGTCGTGATTTCTGTTCCTGTTGCGGTGTATGTCATAAGTAGGTATCTTGAGACATTTTCTGATCGTATCAACTTGTCTTATTGGGTTATAGTGATTGCCGCTCTTATTTCTGTTTTATTTTCAATGATTGTAATCATTGGCCAAATTCTTGATGCTGCTTCAGATGATCCTGTGAAGAATCTTAAAGGGAATAATTAAATATAATTGATATGTTAATAAGTTTTTGTCTTGGAGTTGTTTTGGGGCTGGTCTGGATGATGACACTTTTGTGTCTGAAATAAACTCCATCAACACTCCTCTTCGTGATCAGTGATTCATAAAGTATTTATATCAAGGCTGTTGTTTTCTGCGTCTGAGGCTGGGGACCTCTATCCCTTTCCCCATCACACCGCCCGGGTTGTTGAATTATGAACACGCTTTTGTGGAGGTTTGGCTTTACCAGATGCTTTCTATTGATTGGTAGTATCACAAAACTTGGGCTTTTTGTGCTTGGCGTCTGGGTGGGATGAAGTCGTGGTAGGTATCTGTAATATTCTTACCACTATGGAAAAATAGATAACTGCCTTGACGATTCGTTCAAGGTCAAATTCAGTTTCGGCTATCTGCCGGGAACAAAAATGGGGTTTTTCGTTTCCAGAACGGTTAAAAAATGCATATTGGGAACACGGGCTAAAAATTCCCTTGTAAAACACTGCAAAACAATTGATTGCAAGGGTGTAAAAGCGGTGCGCACCCGACTGACCTGAGCTGATATGACCATGAGTGTCTGGTTCTACCGAGAATCTCAAGCGACAATAGATAGGCAAATAGATTGATGCACTGTTATCACCAGTCAGAATTTCATTCTACAGAGGAGAACATTCCATAACTGAGTGTAATCGATAAATCTATGAAGAAATTTCATTTTGTCCAGAGTGGGAAGAATTGCCGCAGTAATGCACAGATGTATTGCGAGTTGAAGGGGCGCATAAAGAGCGTGTGGCTATGGAGCAAAAATAATCCCGTGGCCATGACACATACTTGGGCTTGTGGGTCAGGTTAGAAATTGTCACGTGCTGATATGGCGGAAAATAGGGTACAAGTTGTGCTGAAAAATTTGCACAGGCTAAATCAGAATTTATATGAATATATTGTTGAAAACTTGTTGGTATGTACAATTTTTTTTCTATCTTTGCAACCCGCAAAATGCGGGAATAATAAATAAATATAAGAATAACAACTATTTATGCCAACGATTCAACAATTAGTTCGCAAAGGGCGCGAGGTTATTACTGTACAAAGTAAGTCTCGTGCTTTGGATGCATGTCCTCAGAGACGTGGTGTTTGCGTACGTGTTTACACGACAACGCCTAAGAAGCCTAATTCGGCTATGCGTAAAGTAGCACGTGTGCGTCTCACCAATCAAAAAGAGGTCAATGCATACATCCCCGGAGAAGGACATAACTTGCAGGAGCACTCAATTGTATTGGTGCGCGGCGGTCGTGTCAAGGATCTTCCGGGTGTACGTTATCACATCCTTAGGGGTGCATTGGATACAGCTGGTGTTGAGGGACGTACTCAAAGTCGTTCTCTTTACGGCACCAAGAGACCAAAAGCCGCTAAGAAGTAATTTATTAACAATTTAATTATTGAAAGAAAATGAGAAAAACGAAGCCTAGAAAGAGAATTCTACTTCCTGATCCAAAGTTTCACGATGTGTTGGTAACACGTTTTGTGAACAATCTTATGTTGCAGGGGAAGAAGAGTATCGCGTATTCTATTTTTTACGACGCCATTGACATGGTAGGCGAGAAGATGAAAGATTCTGATAAGGCTCCTCTTGAAATTTGGAAAAAAGCACTTGAAAATATTACCCCGCAGGTCGAGGTAAAAAGCCGCAGGGTCGGTGGTGCCAACTTCCAGGTTCCTACAGAGGTACGTCCGGAACGCAAAATCTCGATAAGTATGAAGAATATGGTACTCTATTCACGTAAACGTTCCGGCCACTCGATGGCAGAAAAGTTGTCCGCTGAAATAATGGCCGCTTATAACTGTGAAGGTGCGGCATATAAAAGGAAAGAGGATATGCATAAAATGGCTGAGGCCAACAAAGCATTTGCTCACTTCCGTTTCTAATGAAAGGTATTTCCAATGGCAAGAGATCTTAGATATACAAGAAATATCGGTATCAT
>JAAZCF010000242.1 GCA_012513425.1 Bacteroidales bacterium | reverse complement strand
TCATTTATAAAATATATACCAATGAATTGGAAGGAAGCTATCTGAAAGTTGGAGACAGATTGTCTGAGAGCAATCTTGAATTAGAGTCTGAAAGAGCTGCCTCTATTCTTAGAAATAATGGATATTACGGGTTTACAAAAAACTATTTCTTCTACTATGCCGACACAACATCGGCTCAAGATGGTGCTCTTTTGTCTGTCGTTTTGGAAAACTATACCCGTAATGAAGCTCCTTCCGCTGCCCGTCAGCACACTGCCTACACTATTGGCTCTGTCGCTATTGAGCCACAAGGCAATCTGAGGGTTAAAGAATCTTTTTTAAAGTATCTAAATCAAATTGAGTCCAACTCTCTATACAACGAGTCTGCCATTAACAACAGTTACCAACGTTTTACTAGCAACAGACTATTCAGTTCAGTAAACATAGAGATGACTCCCAGAGATTCATCTTATGTAGATTGTAAAATATTGTTATCTCCTTCCAAGCTTCAAAGCATTGGTTTCAATTTGGAAGGTTCAGTAAACTCTACAGGACTTTTCGGAGTAAACCCTACTGTGTCTTATACCAACAAAAATTTGTTCGGAGGTGGAGAATATCTGACTCTCGGCATTGGAGGCAATTATCAATTTATGATAAAAGACCCTAAGCACACTACTGAGTTTTCTCTATCATCAACCCTTTCACTACCAAGGTTTCTTTTGCTTCCTTCTCGTTATTTTTCCGGACCGGTATTGCCAAAAACTAATCTATCTTTGTCTTTTAATTCTCAAAAAAGGCCTGAATATGAAAGGAGCATTTTGTCTACCTCATACGGCTATAGCTGGAATCACAGCCAAAATTTAAGGTTTCAGTGGTATCCTTTCCGAATTAATGCCGTAAATGTGTTTGATATGGATGAGGCTTTCTTTAGCAGCCTCAGCAGCAGCTATCTACAATATACTTACCAAAGCCACTTGGATATTGGCGGAGGAGTCAACATGCTCTATACCACTGCCCCGGAGACTAATCCCAAACGCAGCTATTTTTATGCACGCTTTCAAGGCGACATTTCCGGAAATATACTGAGTATGCTGGATGGAGGTCTGTCGAAAAACAGCTCAGGGAAGCGCCTTATCTTCAAAGTGCCTTATGCACAATATGCTAGAGGTGAATTGTCTTTAGTTCAGACTAGTTTCTTTGGCAGAGAAAAAAAAATGTCTTTAGCAGCCAGGCTGCTGGGGGGAGTTGGCTATTCCTATGGCAATTCTGAAGCTCTGCCATTAGAGCAACGCTTCTATGCCGGCGGTGCCAACAGTCTTAGAGGCTGGCATTCCCGCACAGTTGGTCCAGGCAACTCACAGCTCGACCCTTCTTTTAAAATCGCCAACCAGACAGGCGATATGCATCTGGAAGCCAACCTTGAGCTTCGTTTTCCAATATTCAGCGTGCTCAACAGTGCCTTATTTGCTGATGCCGGCAATGTTTGGAATCTTTCCGAAGGTTTTGATGATACCTTTTCTTTCAAAAATCTTTCTAAATCCCTGGCTTTCAGTTGGGGACTCGGCCTAAGATTGGATGTAACAATGTTGTTGATAAGGGTTGATTTGGGTATTAAAGGTTACGACCCGGCTCAAATGGCATGGCGCAAGCCTAATGAGTGGTTTGCCCCTAATGGCTACACTATTCATTTCGGTGTTGGTTATCCTTTCTAATCTATGCAGAAATTCATTATCTATCAACTATTTGTCCGCAATATGGGGCAGAGAAATTGGCAACCTGGAGGATCTCTCCAAGAAAATGGTTGTGGAAAAATGAGCGACATCACTCAAGACTATCTTGACAATCTGGTAATAAATCTCAACATAGGAGCTATTTGGTACACCGGACTTATAGCACACTCCACTACCAGCTCTTTCGACGGCTTTAATGCAGACAACCCGAATATTGTCAAAGGAAAAGCTGGCAGCCCTTATGCCATCAGAGATTATTACGACATTGCTCCAGAGTTAGCTCTCAAGCCTACTGAGCGTATGGCTGAGTTTAAATCTTTATTGGAAAGAACCCACAAGGCAGGACTGAAGTTCATCATTGATTTTGTGCCCAACCATGTAGCCAGGAGCTATTATTCATCCACAGATAATTTTACTGACTCTAATTTTTATCCTTTGGACGGGCAACTGGTTTTACCTGTGCATATTCTCGGAGCAGACTCATATGTTGAAAATCCTGCCTTCGCCACAGGCAACAACTGCTTTTCCACCCAACCTTCTATCTACGATTGGTACGACACCATTAAGTTGAACTACGACAATCGCAGTACTTGGAACAAAATGTTGAATATTTTGCTTTTCTGGGCCGAACAAGGAGTAGATGGCTTTCGTTGCGACATGGTAGAAATGGTGAGGTCTGAGTTTTTTGAATGGGCCATACAGCAAGTCAAACTGCTCTATCCTGATTGCTTATTTATTGCAGAAGTGTATGACAAATTCCACTACCGCCAATATTTTGAAGCGGGCTTTGATTATATGTATGACAAAAGTGGCTTTTATGATGCGCTGCGCTCTGTTTGCGCAGGCCACCAACCTGCAGCTTGGCTCACGGCTGAATGGCAATTTTTAGGCGACATCCAGCCGAAAATGCTCAATTTCTTGGAAAATCATGATGAGCAACGCTTGGCATCAGATTTTTTTCTTGGCGATGCCATGCACTCTTTTGCTCCCTTGGCTGTGTCCATGCTTTTCAATAAAGCACCATTTATGATTTACAGCGGACAGGAATATGGAGAAAAAGGTATGCAACAGGAAGGTTACAGCGGCTTGGACGGAAGAAGTTCGATTTTCGATTATTGCTCTTTGTCATACTACCGCAACTATACTCAATTGCAAGCTTATCTTTTTGATAGATACCATCACTTGACTTGCCTTGCGACAAGTGATCTCTTTGCCAAAGGCGAATGCTATGACTTGATGTATGCTAATCCTTTGAGCGCCATATTTGACCCTTCTGCCCTATTTGCTTTTATGCGCGGCTATAAGGGGCAGCTGGCTCTGGTTGTGGCAAATTTTTCATCTACCAGAGGGGTAATAAAAATAAGCATCCCTGAGGATGCTTATCGCTATTTTTCTTCTTCCAGAATAGCCTCTTTCGAAGAATATATTATTGTGGAGCCATACGACTACACAATCTTGATTGCATAAATTACCAATTAAGAATCTTTTCGAAGTCGTAGTCTTGTGGATTTGGCACAAATTCTTTTGCTGCTTCGTAGTCTTCTTCTGTGATATATTGAGCAATGTGTTTGTAAATTGCTTTTGCCATATCACCATCGATATTAACTTTACGAGGAGGAATTTTACCACTCTGAGGATCTTGAAGATCTTTCAAATATAGTGGGCTTGCCTTACCTGTAGTGTCGACATAAACCATACAACCTGTCTCGCCATTCTCAAAAAGATCATATACACCACAACCTAGTTGTGAGCAGTACATCAAGTCATAAGCTATAGGTGTCTGGCAACGTACATCATAACCAATCTCGATAGGACGAGTTTTTACTTTCAAGCCAAGCTCATTGAGCTTGATTTCAATGATATCATTGAAAAGCTGTGCTTTAGAAATTTTACCTAGCTCTGGGTGACCATGCTCATCATAAGTAAACTTAACGCCTGTAGCCTTAAGTTCTTCGCTGTCAAGCTCATGGAAAACGCCCTCAGAAACTACGATACCACCAAAGCGGATACCCATAACTTTACGTTTGATGATTGAAGAAAGAGCCAGTTTGACAATCTTTTCAACAGTAATCTGAGTTTTGTTGAACATCTCAGGGATAATAATCATTGGATAATGGCAGCTTGCGCCAACATGAAGTGCAAGGTGACCTGCACTACGACCCATAACACTTACAATAAACCAGTTACCTGAAGTACGTGCGTCTTCATAGACTGTTGTAGCCACGTGTGTACCTTCTGCTTTTGCAGAATTGAAACCAAAAGTAGGAGTGTTTGCAGGAAGAGGAAGGTCATTGTCAATTGTCTTTGGAACATGGATGTTACTTATAGAATAATTCTTGGAAACCAAGTATTTTGCAATTCTATTAGCTGTTGAAGCTGTGTCATCACCACCAATTGTTACGAGCAGTCTTATATTATTGTCTTGGAACAAATTCAAATTAAAGTTGTTGTCAAAGTCTTCTTGAGTTGGTTTGAATCGACTCATTCTGAGGTAAGAACCACCGCGATTGAAGATATTGTCAGCTTTTTTGAAATCAAGATTTTCAATTTCAAAATCTTTACGGAAAAGGCCTTCGTAACCACCGTGGAGGCCGATTACTCTGTAACCACGAGCAACAAAAGCTTGAGTTATTGTGCCAACTACTGTGTTCATTCCGGGAGCTGGTCCACCACCAGTCAAAATAAGGATAGCGTCTTTCATACTTGTAAAAATTTATAAATAATTGTTATTTGAAAAAGCGTTTTTGAGGTCGCAAAAATACTAAAAAATAAGACTATCTTTGCAAAATATTTCTCCTATGTTAAAAATATCAAAATCAGCGGCTAAACAACGTATCGATTTCCTTAGAAAAGAAATCGAAAGGCATAATTATTCCTATTATGTTGAAAATGCTCCTACTATATCTGATTTTGAATTTGACCTTTTGATGCAGGAGCTTATTGCCTTTGAAAAGTCATTTCCCGAATTTGCTTCTGTTGCTTCGCCTTCTGTTACTGTCGGCAGCGACATCGGCAAAGTACAAGAGTTCCAGCAAAGAAAGCACAAATATCCCATGCTTTCTCTGGGCAATACCTACAGCAGAGACGAGCTACAAGAGTTTATCAATCGCATAGAAAAGTTCTCCGGCTTAGATACAGATAACGAATACAGTTGCGAACTCAAGTTTGACGGCACAGCTATATGTCTCACCTACATTGATGGCACCCTGGCATATGCCGTTACCAGAGGAGATGGAGTAAAAGGCGATGATGTCACTGCAAATGTTCTCACCATCCCGGCAATACCTCGCAGCCTGAAAGGCAATTATCCTAAAGAATTTGAGATCAGAGGAGAAATCTTCATGCCTTTTGAGGCCTTCGAGCGCCTTAATGATGAAAAGGATGAAATTGACGAGGCTCCTTTTGCCAACCCCCGCAATGCAGCTTCAGGCTCATTGAAGCTTTTAGATAGCAGCATTGTCGCCACTAGAGGGCTGGACTGCATACTTTATCACATTCTTGGCGAAGACCTTCCTTTCAGAACCCACTCAGAAGCAATTGATGCGGCAGCCTCTTGGGGCCTTCCGGTGTCTAAATATTCGAAAATTGTAAACAGCATTGAAAAAGTAAATGAATATCTGGATATATGGGACGAGAAACGCAAAACTCTGCCTTTTGCAACTGACGGCATTGTCATAAAGCTCAACAGCTTGGAAATGCAGCGCAAGATCGGCTTCACGGCCAAGTCTCCTCGTTGGGCCACAGCATATAAGTTCAAGCCTGAGCAGGCTCTCACCCGTCTCCTGAGCATTGATTATCAAGTAGGCCGCACCGGAGCCATCACCCCGGTTGCCAATTTGGACCCTGTGTTGCTTTCCGGCACTATTGTCAAAAGAGCTTCACTTCACAACAAAGATCAGATGGACTTGCTGGACATCCACATTGGGGACTATGTCTATGTAGAAAAAGGCGGTGAGATTATCCCTAAAATTACAGCAGTAGAGCTCAAAAGCAGGTCTTCAGAGGTTTTCCCACCTGTTTTTCCTGAACATTGCCCCGACTGCGGAGCCACTTTGGTAAGAGATGCTGACCAAGCCAAGCACTACTGCCCCAATTCCAACAATTGTCCCACTCAGATCAAAGCCCGCTTCATTCACTTTATCTCCAGAAAAGCCATGGATATACTGGCAGGAGATGCCACTATCGACCAACTATTTGAAAAAGGATATATTCGCAATCTCAGCGATTTATATGGTCTTAATAAAGAACAACTTCTAAGCCTTGATGGCTGGCAAGATCGTTCTGCAGAGAACTTTCTTCGAAGCATCGAGAAGTCCAAAAACGTACCTTTCGAACGAGTATTTTTTTCATTGGGAGTTCGCCATGTGGGGCAGGCTTCAGCAAAAATGATTGCAGCTCACTTTGGTTCAATTGATACCATCATTGCTGCAGACAAAGAGTTGCTTATGCAAGTAGATGAGCTTGGAGACATCATGGCTGATTCTATAATCTCGTATTTTTCAGATTCTGTAAACCTGGAAGTAGTAGAAAAGCTTCGCGCCTATGGGTTGCATTTTGAGCAAGAGTCAATTTCACTTGACTCTGATAAGCTTTCCGGCCAATCAATTGTTGTCACAGGAGTTTTTTCCATATCAAGAGATGAAATAAAAAAACTCATTGAGAGCCACGGCGGAAAAGCCACTTCATCAGTAAGTGGACACACTAGCTTTATCGTGGCAGGAGATGCGC
>JAAZCF010000241.1 GCA_012513425.1 Bacteroidales bacterium | reverse complement strand
CTCTGCTTTTGTCCAAGTCTCCAACCAGGTGGCAAGAGTAGCTCTGTATTGGTTCAGATATTTAAATCTAGGCATGCATCCATAGCCGTGGCCACCTACAGGAAAGATCAACATGGTAGCAGATACTTTATTGTCTACAAGTGCTCTGTAATATTGCAAAGAATTCTCAACAGGAACTAGACTGTCGTCAGAAGAGTGGATGATAAATGCAGGAGGTGTTTGAGGATTAACCTGCAGTTGATTGCTATATTGCTGCTCAAGCTCTGCAGAGGCATCGCTGCCCAGCAGGAGGTCATGAGAACTAATGTGGGTGATAGATTTGTCCATGCTGATGACAGGGTAAAACAGAATCTGGAAATCAGGACGAGTGTCTGCAGTGTAGTGGGTTGCTGCAGTAGAAGCAAGGTGGCCGCCGGCAGAAGAGCCCATGACACCGATTGTCTTGACATTCCATTCAGCGGCATGCTGTTTCAAAATGCGGATGGCTTGGTGAACATCACTCAGTGGCACATCGTAGTGAGAATGAGGAAGTCTGTATTCAAGCAGAGCAAAGGTGATGCCTTGAGCTTTGAACCAGTCTCTATGATCATATCCCTCATGAGACTTTGACAGCATTGCATATCCGCCACCAGGCAAACAGAGAACTACCACACCATTTGGATTTTCTGCAGGAAATACATTGAGGAAAGGCTCAAAACCGGTATCGCGAGGGTCAGTGCTTTCATTTGAATTTGGAGCACCATCTGGCCATAGCATGATTTTGACAGCACCTTCAAGGTTGTCATAAATGTTCACAGGAGGTCTGCCGGCTGCACCTGTTCTTGGTGGTTGAGCCGCTGCAGAGAAAACCAGTAGCGAAATGGCTACTGTGGAAATAATGAATCTGAGAGTTTTCATGAGTTAGTTGTTATATATAATAATTGACTATTTTGTAAAATCGAGTGCTATAATATTCAACGCATCTTCTTATGCAAATATACTGGAATTTGTTGCTATTTTTGCATTTAATTATGATATGAGAAAGTATAGATTATGGATGTAAATTGGTTTCTGGTTCTTATCGGAGTTGTGGCCGGCTTTATGTCAGGAAGTTTTGGCTTTGGTGGGGGTATGGTGTTGCGTCCGGTTATAACATCAACCTATGGCATTGAGCTCGCTATTCCTATTTCCACCGTAGCTCAGTTGCTGAGTAATATGTCAAGAGCAGGAATAGGGTTTAAGCAGATACATTGGAAAAAAGCCTTATGTTTCTTGCTGACTGCCGCTCCACTAACTGCTATTGGGGCTATTGGATTTAGTGTAGCTGACAAAACCCTAATGACAAAAATCCTCAGTGTCGGCTTAATTATCTTTGCTATCATTAAAATTAGCGGCAAGTTCAATCTTAAGGGCAACAACAAAACTCTATTTATAGGCGGTGGTGTAACAGGCTTTTTCAATGGTATTTTGGGCATTTCCGGACCTTTGAGCAGTGCAGTGTTTTTTGCACTGAACCTTGCTCCTGTGGCGTATATAGCCACCGAAGCCACTGCAGCAGCAGCCATGCATATTGTGAAAATCATTGTCTACAACAAGTTTTCCATGATGAACATGTCAATTTTGATGAACGGCCTTTATATCGGCTGTGCCATGATGCTTGGCAACTTTGTGGCAATGAAGCTTATTGGCAAGCTCAAAAACAAAATCTACCAAAAGATTGTGGCTTTTGCTATGATTGCTCTCTCTGTCTGGCTGTTTTTCAGTGTGTAATTACAGCGATTTTCGTAAATATTGAGCAGTGACAGTTTGGGAATTGTCTATCATTTGGCGTGGGGTGCCTGTAAAGACTATTCGCCCGCCGGCTGAACCTCCTTCAGGGCCGATGTCAATCATGCGTGTCAAGGACTCACAAAGGGCCTTGACAAGGCTTTCACCACGTGGGTCAGTAATTCTGCGAAGAATGTCGCGGAGTTCCGTAAACTCCATATTGCACATTTGCTGAATGTTGTATCCCAGTATTTTTGAAGCCGGGCTGCCTTGTTGAGACGTAAACCTCCGCAGTCAGGGCAAATGATTTCAGACATAAAGGCGTTGAGGCGGCGAAGATTGTGGTCGTTCTGCTCTTCGGGGCCGCGCATAAGGCAGAGCCTTTGGAACATGGTTTTTATACCCTCAACACTCTTATGCTCTCTGGGACCACCAATTTCGCGACATCCATATAGGAGAAGATTGCGCTCCTGAGATTGTTTTGCCTTAATTCGCGTATAAAAATCTTTTCAGTATCTTTCACAATATTCTTCTTATCATTTTTGAGCCTTTAAACTAAAAATTACACCAAAACCACCTTCTTGGGGCGTATATGAGTTAATCTCGCCATTATGGAATAGGACTGCATTACGGACAATCGACAGCCCAAGTCCTGAACCACCTTCTGAGTTGTTGCGATCTCTGTCCAAGCGAACAAATCTATTAAATATTTGCTGATGGAATTCCATAGGTACTCCTTTCCCATTATCACAATAGTTGAATACTACATTGTTTTGCTCCAATTTTTCTACAGATATGGTGCAAATAGTGCCATTTCCTGCATATTTAGCAGAATTTTCGATAAGGTTAGAGAAAATGGAGTACAAGAGATACTGGCTACAGTCTAAACATACCGGAGGTAAATTATTAGTAACAGTAATGTTATGTTTGGCCATAAGATCT
>JAAZCF010000240.1 GCA_012513425.1 Bacteroidales bacterium | reverse complement strand
GTATGGATGGTCTCTACTTCAAATTGTTTATCTGGAAGCAGTTCATGAAGGATGAAAAGTATGCTCTGACGAGAACATTCACAGTGAACGGCATTTTTAGAAAAGCCAGAAAGAACCATTGGGCATACGCATTTTGGAAAGCCTATCTGGTAGATATGTCCTTTTTCAATAATATCGGCGAAGAAAAAATCTGAGCGTCCGTATTTAGTATATTGCAAATCTAAATCGTCATTACACTCATGAAATTGCCTTTGTTGTTCTTTCAATACAAAAGCACTTGCACATCCAATGGCGCATGGCTTATAAAGGTTTGATTGCTCTTTTGGGGGCAAATCATTGATTCCATTCTCAATTGTCTGATAAAACAGTTGCAGAACCGGAGTATAATCACTCATAGAATGATTATCTGGATTATTATCCATATTGTTATTGTTTTCCATATCGATAGTTTATAGTTTACGTCACAAATGTATATGAAAATGATTGAATCTAAAGAACTAATCCCAATAAAATGAACAAGGCTGCTACGGCGCCCCACAAAAAAGCCCCTTGCGTTTGCAAGAGGTTTTTTTGTGTGGTGCCACCGGGAATTGAACCAGGGACACACGGATTTTCAGTCCGTTGCTCTACCAACTGAGCTATGGCACCTTTTGGTTTTGGGATTGCAAATGTAGGAATTATTTATGAATCTCCAAACATTATTGTGCTTTGATTTTGATTTTCATGCCAGGATATATTTTGGTGTTTCTGCTTAAACCATTTAGCGCCATAATGTCATGAAGGGTTACTCCGTCATATCTATTGGCTATATCCCAGAGCGTGTCACCTTTCTTGATTGTGTAAGTCAGGAAGTTACCAGTAGAAGTGGTGGCTGATGCCGTGCTCGAAGCAGTAGAAGATTTTGATGAAGAAATACTTGAAGTGCTGGTTGAAGCTTTTTGTGCATTTTTTCCGTAAATATGTAATGTTTGTCCAATTCTAATAGTATTACTTCTTAAATTGTTCCAATCTTTCAAATTTGCTACTGTTGTGCCATATTTTCTTGCAATGCCACCTAAAGTATCACCATTCTTTACTTTATATGTAGTGGCATTTCCACTAACAGGAATAGTATTATTGCCAATAGACTTCATCGTTATTTGATTGAAGTAAACACTATCCTTATAGCTGTAAATCTCTTTTTCGTGATCAACAAAAGCGGTGCTGTAGTTATATGGAATGCGTAAGACATATTCATGACTATCGCCTGGAATAAGATCATACAAGAACTGAGGATTTAAATCGCGAAGCTCCTCCATGCTGACGCCCACCAATTCATTTATTTGCCCAAAATGAAGGTTCTTGTTTACCATAAAGGTATCAACATGAGCTGGCAAAGCAACAGGAGTAGGAAGGATATTATGATCAGTATAATAATTGAGTAAATATTCTACAGCAACAAAAGCAGGAACATAGCCTCTTGTCTCTCTTGGAAGATAATTGTATACTTCCCAGAAGTCTTTTCCTCCACCACTGCGTCGAATAGCCTTGTTTACATTGCCAGAGCCGCAGTTGTATGATGCGATAGCAAGACTCCAATCTCCGAAAATGTCATAGGCATCACGAAGGTACTCAGCAGCAGCTTTGCAGGAGAGGATAGGGTCGAATCTTTCATCAACATAAGTGTTAATTTCGAGATTGTAACGCCTTGCAGTAGATGAAATGAACTGCCACATACCTTTGGCCTTAGCTCTTGAAACGGCTCTGGTATTCATTGCAGATTCTACAATAGCAAGAGCCTTCAACTCAATAGGAAGATCATATTCCATAAGAATATCTTCAATCTGAGGCATCCAATAGCGCGCTAAACCCATTATATGACCAATCCTATCAGGCATTTTTTGGGTGTATTGAATAATATAATTACGAACTACCGGGTTATATGGAATCTTGATAAAAGAATTCATTTTGTTCAATCTGTCAATATATACTGAATCCGGAATGTCAGAAGCCAATACCACATCTTCCATATTTGGCAATTCAAAATTGCCTTCTCCACTAAAATTATGCTCTACATACCACACAGAAAGTAAAGAATCAGTGTTGTGATCTACTTCTGAGTAATCTTCTTCGTAAAAATTATCATCTTCATCCACAATTTCAATAGGTGACATTGTAGTAGTGTACAAATCATCATAAGCTACCTGAAGAGAATCAAGTTGATTTTTAAGAATGAATAGCGAATCTTGAACGATGTTTTTTTTGAAACGTTTAAAAATTTGCGCAGACGAGCTACTTACTGGGACAATTAATAATAGGATAAGTATAATTTTTTTTATTGTATTCATTTTAGAAAGTAAGATTCATTTTAAAACCATAGGATTGATGAAAGTCTCCTGAGGCATACATGTCATTGGAAATAGGCGAGATTATGGAAGGTTGCACATTAAAAGTGAGATCATCATTGACATTGAAATCACTCATATATGCGAACACATTAGCATCAATTATATTAAGGGCATAAACAACAATGGCTGCAACTATAGAATAATCACGATAGCGCCTATAAACATCCCTATACCATTTGGCTTGTTCAGAAGTTATATGACCGATATATCCACTCTCTTTATCGCTGCTAATGTCGTAGATATATTTAAAACGATTATACTGGCTATCGTTAATAGCATAAGTATAGGCACAAACCATAAAACCTCCATACCAATTAGGAATATGCCACCAATCACCATTATATGCTTGGCCCATACCTGGAATCAATGCAGAATATATTGCAGCTTTTGTAGGGTCCGGTGTCCGTTGATCGGGGAAATTCATAACACCATCAATCAGCGTGCCCCAGTATATCGTAGCAGCTCCGGCAAAAGCAAGTGCAGAAGTAGTAGCATATTTTTTTTCACCGGTTTCTTTATATAGATTGTTGTTATGAATACCATAATAAAGACCTGTGCCAATGCCTCCATAAATAATAGGCAATTTCCAGTAATCTTTATTATAAATCTGCATAACTCCCGGCAAAACGGCATTGCTTACCAAAGTGTAGGTAGTTTTCAATTCTTGTTTTCTAAGTAGGCCTTTTACCATAGCAGACACAGAAAATCCTGTAGTCGTATCGGAGACAACATCGCTTTCAGGATTTATGCCAGCAGTAGCTCCCGCGCCAGGAGGGCCGCCAACAATATTATCATTCTCAGAGAACTGAGCTAAAGCGCTGAATGAAACAACGCAACAGAATATTAATACAGAGAGTAGCCTACGCACGTTTTGAGTTTTTAATTTTCTTTGTTCAAAGCTCTCAAAAATCGTGCGATTTCATCATCATTCTTGAAACGAATGGTAATTTTTCCGCTTCCATTAGCAGATCGTTTAAGGGAGATGTTATTATGAAAATACTTCCCAACTATTTCCAATACTTTATAATATTCATCTGGAAGAGGTCTTTCTTCTGAGACTTGCTCTGCATCTGAAGGAGTGTCGTTTGAATCAGTGACTTTTCGCGCCATTTCTTCTAATTTTCTTACTGACCAGTCATTCTCAATACACTTGCCGCATAAGTCCAACTGACTTTCTTCAGATGGCAAAGAGAGAAGCGCCTTGGCATGACCTACTGATAGTTTGCCAATTTTTAGAGCTTTTTGTATCTCAACCGGAAGGTTCAGCAGTCGCAAATAATTTGTGACAGTAGCTCTTTTTTTGCCTACTCTATCGGCCATTTGTTCTTGAGTCAGACTGCATTCGTCAATCAACCTTTGAAAACTGAGGGCAGTCTCAATGGCATCTAGATTCTCTCTCTGGATATTTTCAACAATGGCCATTTCCAACATGCCGGCATCATCTGCTTCTCTGACATAGGCTGGGATGGTAGTCAATCCTGCCTTTTTGGCGGCGCGAAAACGACGTTCTCCGCTAATTATCTGGAATTTCCCATTTTCAGTTTTCCTGACAGTAATAGGCTGGATAATGCCTAATATCTTAATGGATTCAGAAAGCTCTTCTATAGCCTCTTCGTCAAAAGTGACTCTAGGCTGATAGGGGTTGGGCTCAATTAATGCAAGCGACAACTGGGTGCCTGCAGACAGCAACTTACCTGTCTCGGGTGGAGTAGTACTTCTGTGTTGTATTTCTTCTGCGTCTTGCAGCAAGGCACTCAGCCCTCTGCCTAAAGCATTCCTCTGAACTTTTGCCATTATTTATTATTTTTTACTATTTCTTGTGCCAGACTCATGTAGTTATTTGTACCAGAAGAAATTGCATCATATAAAATAGCTGGCTTGCCATGAGATGGGGCTTCACTCAAACGTACATTTCTACTTATCATTGTATCAAAAACCATATTTGAGAAATGGCTTTTGACTTCCTCTATCACTTGATTATGCAACCTCAATCTGCTATCATACATAGTGAACAAAAAACCTTCAATTGAAAGGTTGGGATTGAGCTTGTTTTGCACTAATTTGATGGTGTTAAGCAATTTTCCTAGGCCTTCAAGAGCAAAATATTCGGGTTGGACAGGTATTATGACACTATCTGCGGCAGTAAGAGAGTTTACTGTAATGAGGCCCAAAGAAGGAGAACAATCGATTATAATATAATCATAATTGTTTCGCAGGGAAGCGAGACAATTTTTCATAACAGACTCTCTATTATCAATATCAAGCATCTCAATCTCAGCACCAACCAGATTGATGTGAGAAGGTATCACTTGGAGATATTGTAATTCACTATCTAGTAAAACTTCGCTGATATCAATATTGCCAATGAGAACTTCATATAAAGTATGCATGGAGTCAGAATCTGGATTGAAGTTCATTCCTGAGGTAGTGTTTGCCTGAGGAGCTGCATCTATCAATAAAGTCTTTTTCTCCATGACTGCAAGAGATGCCGCCAAGTTGATGGCAGTAGTTGTCTTGCCAACTCCACCTTTTTGATTTGCTATAGCTATTACTTTACCCATTGTTATTTTATATCTATGATAGAACGCAAATTTACAAAATCTTTGGTTAAAACTATATTTATGGTAAATTTGCCACAAAAAAATAAACCAAACATAAATAATGTACGATAGCTGGAAGGTAATAGTTAATCCTCACGCAGGAGGCGGAAGCTGCAAAATAGAATGGAATGATATTGAAAAATTGCTTCAAACTGCCGAGATTGCCTATACTGCTGAATTGACAAAAGGCCGCTATCATGCCATTGACATTGCAAAAAGTGCTTTCAAAGAAGGCTATCGCAAATTTATAGCAGTCGGAGGCGACGGAACTATTCATGAAATAGTTAGCGGCATTGTTTTAATTGGTGAAGATACTCGCGATGTCACTATGGCTGTTATTCCTGTAGGTACGGGGAATGATTGGGGAAGAGAATGGGGTATTACTATAGATCACAAACAAGCTATTGAATGTATTGTCAGAGGTAATACTCGTGTTCAAGATTTGGCTGAGGTTCATGCCATGAAAGGCGGAAAGATGAATATTGTTACGATGGTTAATATTGGAGGTTTGGGCTTTGATGCAAATGTATCATCGAATGTCAATGACAGTAAAGACCAAGGCAAGTATGAAAAAAATATGTATCTAAAAACTCTTATCAAAACATTTTTGGGATATAGTAACAGACAATTGAAAATTGTAACAAATGGAAAAGTGTTCTACGATGGAAAAGTGTTTTCTACAGCTTTTGGTATAGGAAAGTTTTCAGGTGGAGGAATGATGCAAACTCCATTGGCCAGGCCGGATGATAGTCTTTTGGACATTACAGTCATCAAGAAGATTCCCAAAATTAAAGTATTATTTCAAATCAAAAAGCTTTTCTCAGGCAAAATTTTGGATATAAAGCAAGTTATTCACACTCAGGCACAGTCTGTTAAAGTAACATCATGGCCGCCATCAAAAGTTGAAGTTGATGGAGAAATAGTCGGCTTTACTCCAACATCAATTAAACTTTTGCCTTTGGCAATTAGAGTTATTGTTCCATAATGGAAGAAACATTTGGAGTTATAGGCAGTGGCAGTTGGGCTACTGCATTGACAAAAATTCTTAGTGATAAAGGATATCACATTAATTGGTACATTCGTGACCAAAAGAATATCGAATTCATATCTGAAAAGCGACATCATTGCAAATATCTTCAAGCCGCTAAACTGAATGTGGAAAGTATTACGATGAGCAGCGATATTAATACTGTTGTAAAAGTCTCAACATTATTGATTTTTGCTGTACCATCTACATATTTACTTTCCGAACTGGGTGAACTTCATGAAAGTCTTGAGGATAAGAAAATTGTGTCTGCAGTAAAAGGCTTTGTAGGTGAACATAATTGTACGATAGCTGAATATTTCCAAAATCATTATCATATTTCCAAAGAGAAATTAGCTGTAATTAGTGGACCTTGTCATGCAGAGGAAGTCGCAATGCAGAGACTTACCTACATGACACTTTCTTCATATAACACTGTTTTTTCTAGTTTCCTTTGCGAGGTGTTTAAGACAGATTTCATTAACCCAATTTCAAGTAATGATGTTTTTGGCCTTGAATATGCTGCAGCTTTGAAAAACGTCTATGCTATTGCAGTAGGAATTGCTCATGGTTTGGGTTATGGAGATAATTTCATAGCTGTTTTGGTCACCGGCTCATATAATGAGATGACAAAATTCATTGAAACTTTAAATCCTGATTCAGAGCGCATAACATCCAAAAGTGCATACTTGGGTGATTTGATGGTGACTTGTTATTCTCAATTCAGTCGCAATCGAACTTTTGGAACAATGATCGGTCAAGGCTATGGAGTCGTAAGTGCCCAAATGGAAATGATGATGGTTGCTGAAGGTTACTATTCATGCAAAGCTTTGTACTATATAAGTCAAAAATATAATCTGAATCTGCCAATAGTTTCAGCAGTATATCAGATTCTCTACGATCAAGCTCCTTTAAATGAAACATTTTCTCAACTGACAAAAACTTTGGAATAATTGCTAACTTCGGCAATTATGAGAAAAAATTCAATAGGAGCTATAGCTGCAACATGTTGTGCCTTGTTCATCATCGGTTGTCAGTTGCCTCAAGATTCCTATGAATGGCAGCCTGCAGGTAGTAAGATTTTGACTGAATGGGGAAAAACCTTAAAGTAGAAGATGTTTATGGCGAATATCCCCGCCCTTTAATGGTTAGAGATGTCTGGATAAGTCTGAATGGATTATGGGACTATTCTACCGATCATTCTTCCGGCAAAATTTTGGTTCCTTTTTGTATAGAATCTGCTCTGTCTGGAGTAGGGCAGACGCTTGAACCAAATGAAAAACTAATTTACTCAAGAGAGTTCACTCTTAAATCTAAAGACAAAAAAGGTCGTATGTTGCTCCACGCCGGGGCTATTGATCAGGAGGCTGTCATTTATGTTAATGACAAAGAAGTCGCCCGCCAGATTGGTGGATTCACAGCTT
>JAAZCF010000239.1 GCA_012513425.1 Bacteroidales bacterium | reverse complement strand
GGATATAATAATTCGAATAATATTGTCTTTATTGGTTCTAATAGTAATGATTTATTCAGTTATCTTATTCAAGTTTCGCAAGTAAAATTTAGGCCGCCTTTGCTAATTCCAGCCTATCAAAGTTGATATAATGATTGAACGTTTCGCTTCTGTTAATCAATGCATCAAGAACGTGTTCGTCGTCGGTATCGAAAGCTTCGGCTATGATTCTGACGAACTCCTGAAGAATACCCCAGATGCGCTCGGTAACGGAGAGTTGGATAACCCCATCGGTTGCTTCGTTAAAAAGTCCTCCGATAGTTTGATATGCGGCGAAACGCTTGACTGTGCTCAGGATGTTGTATTGAAGAATGGTGAGCGATATGCTGGCAATCTGGGCAGCGAAGTCCCTGGATTGGGATTTTCCAAGTCCGAGCAGGCCCTTTCCTTCTTTGAAGAACACTTCAATAGACCATCTCATTGAATAAATATGGTAGGCTTCAATAAAATCCAGTTTGTAGTTAGTGGTCAGCAATCCATTCCAGTCGGCATTTTTTGTGCGGCGACAAAAGAACAGTCTTACTCGAACGCCAGCCAGCTCCACATCGGCCACCGCATAATAGCAACGCAGTCGACGGCTGTACTTTACGGCCTTTCTGCTGGCAAGCAACTTGAGAAGTTCCTTAGCACTGAGCAGCTTTTTCTCAAACAGGTATTTGGTCTTGCCCATTTTAATCATACCCAAATAATGACAGCAAGAGTGTCTGGATTTGATAAACTTTACAATGTCAGTGCATGTGA
The DNA here is from genome assembly GCA_012513425.1 of Bacteroidales bacterium. Taxonomy (GTDB): domain Bacteria; phylum Bacteroidota; class Bacteroidia; order Bacteroidales; family UBA932; genus Equibacterium. The sequence continues at coordinate 1,167 of JAAZCF010000239.1, read as the reverse complement.
ACCAGCTGTCGGCCAGCAAATAATCAAAACGCATACCCTCATTGATAGCGTGCTTAACCATTTCAATGGCTTTCTGAATCTTGCTTTGGGTGTACTCGCCAATGCGATCATGAACGGCATCGGTTTGCTTACGCACCTTGGTGTATTGTTTATCTCGCTGCATTTTTGTCATGCCAAAAGGCTTTTCAGGGCGACTCCCTTCCTCTCCGTGAAGCGAGAAGTCCAGAACCGTCTGCGTCTTGCCATCGGTGCGGCAAAGAAAAAGGCCTTTGAATCCAAGACGGGTGGAATGGGTTACATGAGAAAAGATGCGACCCATTTTCTCAATTTTGGTACCGGTTTTTGGCAAGTCGGAGTCATCAATAATCAGACACACAGGTTCCTTGCTGTTGATAGAGTCGTCACGCAAGTTGATTTTTCTCAGCAGCTGTTTGTTGATGCGGTAAACCAATTTGCGCCAGTCGATAGCTCCATTTTCCAAAAAGCGATAAAAAACATCTTTCTTACAAGGCACAACCTTTGCAAGTGTTGAATCGGTATATTGAAAAGCATTCTTGACCATGAAAAACGGAAAAAGCAACAACAACTCAAAAACCTGCAGGCGGGTGTACTTGCAGTTCCAGCGACTCTCCAAGTTGAGAGTAGTTGCGGATAGTTTAAGGTTCTTGGCTACATCCATGATCGTTCTTATTGCTTTGTCGTCATCTTTTTCTCTGAAAAAAGTGCTGATTTCTGAAAAAATGTTTGTACTTTCGGGGCAAGGCATTGGGTTCAGTATTAGTTGTTTAGTCACTTCAAATATACTGATTTTCAGATACTTCTGAAAGACCCTTTGCCTTTTTTTATGTCATTAATGCTAAATTTTTACTACTTGCGAAACTTGAATTATTAAGAAGGTCCTGCGAGTAAATCTTAGATAAATTATCACGAATATCGTTTTTGAATTGAGCCATAAGCTTTTTCACTCCCTCGACAAGATTTATCGTCTCAATGGCTGTAACTTCAACACCCTTAAGCATGAATAATATCCATTCTTCCCACGCATGCTCATCTCTTACCTTTTGGAGTAATTCATAATATTTACCTTTATTTTTAATCACGTACCGACTTAAATACAGAACTGGCAAATCCAGTAGACCTTGTTGCACAAGGTAGAGAATATTAATG
>JAAZCF010000238.1 GCA_012513425.1 Bacteroidales bacterium | reverse complement strand
GTGGCTTTATACTCGGAGTATGCCTCATGTCTGAAAGTTTTGGCGTGAGTATCAAAGCAAATTACCAGATGACTTGGCTGTTCTTTGGAAATAATCTCTAGCAGATATTTAGTGAAGCCAAAAATAATAGAGGTGTCCTCTCCTTTCGAATTGACCATTGGCCTGCGAAAGAAAGCATAGAACATCCTGTAGATAAGCGCATGTCCGTCTATGATGAAAAACTTATTCAAAGCTATTTGATTGTTCTTTGTCTGACAGCTTCATAAATTACCATTGCTGCAGCAACAGACACATTGAGGCTGCCAATTTCTCCCATCAAAGGAATTTTTGCAGAATGTGTGCACAAATCCAGCACAGCAGAGCTGATGCCTTTTTGCTCTGAGCCCAAAACAATCGCAGTAGGTTTGCGAAGATTAATATTATATATCACATCATCTGCTTTCTCACTGGCTGCTACAATCTGAAAACCAGACTCCAACAAATAAAAAATGGGCAGTTTAAGATTGCTGACTTTTGCTGTCGGGATTCTCAGTAAAGCACCAGCCGAAGTCTTTATTGCATCAGCATTAATTGCTGCTCCACCTTTGGCCGGTAAAATGATACCATCAATTCCTGCACATTCTGCTGTTCTGGCAATTGCTCCAAAGTTTCTAACATCACTCACACCATCCAGCATTAAAAATATCGGAGCTTCTTTTCTATTCATAGCAAGTTCAATCATCTCTTCATATGAGACATAGTCTATTTGACTCAAATAAGCCACAACTCCTTGGTGAGAGCCTTTAATCAAATAATTGAGCTTTTGAATGGGGACAAACTGAAATGGAATGTCATTCTCCTTAATAAGGTCCATAAGCTCTTTATACTGAAGTCCTTCCATACCTTGCTTAAGGATAATTTTTTCAATTTTTTTTCCAGATCTGATACCCTCAATTACAGGGTGTATTCCATAAATGTAATGTGATTCTTCCATAGTTATATTTCCAGTTGTGACCATTGGTCCATTTTTATATCAAGTTCGCGTTTCTTTTCCAAATAATCCCTGGTCAAGTCCATAATATCATCTTGTTGATGACCAACAGAAGACAATTTAGTCTCAATTTCTTTCATTTTTGCCTCTATCTGCTCTATTTGCTTCTCAAGCTTTGCTGCTAAAGATTTCTTTTTACTCAATTCTTTAAATGCAGCTCTGTCAGCAGCAGTTTGTTTATTATCTTGAGGAGTCTGTTTAAGCACAGGTGTCTCCTCTATCTTTTGCGGTTGTTTTTCCTCAAGTTGTCTAAATGAACTCAATTTTTTTCTAGCCAAAAAATCATTCACTCCACCTAAATGCTCATTTACTCGGCCATCCGCAAATTCATATATTTTATTAACCAGGCCATCCAAAAAATCACGATCGTGAGAAACAACAATCATTGTTCCATCATAAGCAAAAAGAGCTTGTTTTAGCACATCTTTCGAGCGAATATCCATATGGTTGGTCGGTTCATCAAGTGCCAACAGATTATATGGATTAAGCATCAATC
>JAAZCF010000237.1 GCA_012513425.1 Bacteroidales bacterium | reverse complement strand
TGCAGACATTTTTACTCCTGCACATGATATGCCTTGAGTATTTAAGTCAAGAGAAAAGATGCGGGTTCCGTCTTCAATCGTTTTTAATGAAGCAATTTTGTCGCTAACAACAGCTATCTTGAAAGGTTTTTCTTCGGCAGTATCGTTGGTAATATACTTTATTGCAATATCATGACTTCCAGGCTCCAGGGTAGTTTCTTTTTCATATTTCTTGCCATCTAGAAATATTCTGAAATCTTTGATACCTTCTACCAAAAACTCAACTTTTGTAAAATCTGATGTTTCCAATCTGTAACCTGCCAAGTGAAGCTCTTTCGCGGAGCTGCTGACTGGTAAGTTATTGGTGAATAAAGCATCAGAAAGAACATCAAGAGATAAATGGGCATCTAGTTGAGCTTTGGTCGGATTATATTCCTTTCCATTGACATCAATGGAGTCAATCATGAATACTTGTTCAATCTGATATGGGCCACAGTAGCGCAAGTTGTTGATTTGTAGGGTGTCTTTTTCTACTGCTTGGATTGATGTGCAGAGAGATAATGCTAATAAAAATAATAGGCCTCGTTTCATTTAAGATTTTGTTGTTTTTTTTCGTTTAAGCCATAGAGATCTTGCATATTCTTGCATATCAGAAACTTCATCTATTTCATCAATAATCTCTATGCCGGCGGTAGTTTCAATAATGTCTTCTAGCGTGACAATACCTTGCATGCTGCCATAATCATCGATAATTACACTTATGTGCTCTTTTTTTTGCACCAATTCGTCCCAAATATCACTGATAGGAGTACTCTCGTTAAAAGAAGAAATATCTCGTCGGATCTGGGACAGTGTCATGTCGAACTTGTCTTCGGCTAATAACCTCAAAGCCTCAACCAGAAGAATATATCCGGTGATATAGTCTTCACTTTCCTTATATACTAGGATTCTTGAGTGATGGAGATAAACCTTACTTGCAAAAAACTGTTTCAACGTCATGCTCTCAGGTGCCATTGAAGCCACAACTCGTGGCGTCATCACTTCTTTGGCTGTGACATCATCTATGCTTATCAGGTTCTTGATTATGTCTTTTTCGCTTGTTTCAAAGATGCCTTTTTCTTCGCCTTCTTCTACCATGGCAGACACTTCCTCTCTTGACACGACGTAGTTAGGAGTGTTAGGAGAAATCAACTTTGTAACCCATTCTGCTATTATTACGAGAGGGAAAGTGATTATGATTAGAAAACTGATAGTGCCGGCAGTAAAGCCTGTGAAGTGGCGCCAATAATTTGCTCCGAGTGTCTTTGGAATTATTTCAGAAAACAATAAAATCAGAACTGTTATAATCGCAGAGGCAATACCAACGGCAGCACTGCCATAGATTTTTGCAGCTTGAGCTCCTATGACGGCTGCTCCCATAGTATTGGCTATGGTATTCAAAATAAGGATAGAAGCTAATGGACGGTCAATGTTGTTTTTAAATTTTCTAAGCTTTATAGCAGACTTGATTTTTTCGTCTTCTTTCATCGCCAAATAAGAAATAGGGGTGGAAAGAAGAGTGGATTCCAAGAGGGAGCACATAAACGATATCCCTATCGTTAAAAATGCTAATATTAATAGTGTTATCATATCTCACGCAAAGATATTAATTACTCATCGAGGTACAAATCTGTTCTATCAAGTAAATGATCCAAATTGGCAAGACCATAAGCAATTACTGCAGTAATAGTGGAAGTATTTTCTTGATTTTCAGGAATCATTTTATTGTATAG
>JAAZCF010000236.1 GCA_012513425.1 Bacteroidales bacterium | reverse complement strand
GGAAAATATTACATGTTCTGCACAGGTGGTGGCGCATGGGTATCTGACGATATGTTGGACTGGGATTTCCACTATGTTGCAAATGTTCCGGTTGCTCCTGATGTAGTTCCTTACAATGGAAAATTTTATATGACCGGTAATGGTGTAAGAGGCGTATGGGTTGCTGACAATCCACTTGGTCCTTATGAGCAACAAGGTACTTGGAAAGGCCTTCCTGATCTTGAAAATGGCTGGAGTGGTGCTTTTGACACTCATATTTTCATTGATGATGACAACCAGCCATATCTCTTTTGGCCTGGTATGGCAATCAGTGGTATCTATTCTGTAAAACTTGATCCTAATGATTTGAATCAGGCAGTTGGCCCTGTAACTCATCATTTCAGCTTCAACCCTAAACATGTTTGGGAACGTCAAGGTGAACAGAACGAATATACTGATGTGGCTTGGATTGAAGGTCCATGGATTTACAAACATAATGGTACTTACTATCTTCAATATTCTGCTTCTGGAACACAATGGCGTACTTATGCTGAAGGGTATTATTCAGCTAAGAAGGTTCAAGGCCCTTACACTTATGCCCCTAATAACCCTCTACTTCGCCGTACTGATGGCATCGTAACTGGTCCTGCTCATGGTAGTATGGTTACAGGTCCTGATGGAAATATATGGCAATTTTATACAATCGTGCTTCGCAGTGGTGGCCGCCGTATCGGTATGGACCGCGTGATGGTAGATAAGAAAGGCAACCTTTCATGCAATGTGACTGATACTCCTCAATGGGCTCCTGGTGTTGTAAAAGAACCTACCAAAGGAGATGCAGGTTCTGTAATTGTTTCTGTTGGTGAAACAAGTACTAGCACGGGAGCTGGTTTTCCTGGCGCAGTAAAGATTGCGTCAAGTGAAAAATTTGGCCGTGAAGCTGCTTTTGCAGTTGATAATTATACTGCAACATTGTGGGAACCAGAAGAAACAGACCTTCATCCTACTCTTACCCTCAATCTCTCTCCAGCAGTTGATCGCGACAGAGTACAATACTTTGCAGTAGACGGACTTCGCATATTGTTCTCAAGTAATAGTGGTATTGCTGGCTCAAGAGGCGGTCAACCTCCTGTATACAAATATAAACTTGAAGTATCACTAGATGGTAAGACTTGGTCTACTGCACTTGATATGTCGAAAAACAATGTCGCTCGCAACACTACATTCGATGCGTTTGCTCCAGTAGAATGCCGTTATGTCCGTCTAACAATGATTGATTGGCCTAAGTCTGCTGCATTTGGAATTCTTGATATGTCTGTATTCGGTAAAGCAACAGGATATGGTCCTTCCCAAACCAAGATTCCTAATGTTCTTGATATGACTAATAGATAAATAAGTTAGTTTATAATTGCAAGAGGGTGAATTTGTCTAAATTCACCCTCTTTTTGTTTGCGATAAGTTAATGCTAATTATTTTGTCTTACCTATTTAGGGAAAAGTATGTATTCTTAAGACATCGTCACTCTAAAACGACATTCTTTTCCGCCGCAAAGAACAGTATGGAT
>JAAZCF010000235.1 GCA_012513425.1 Bacteroidales bacterium | reverse complement strand
GTATAAGTCAAAGAATCGGGGAGTAATACCAAATCCTTTTCCTCAGCTAATAGATATTCAGCCATGCCACCATCTCTCTGCCAACCATACGCTCTGCGATAAGGGCTGGTACAACTAATCATATAACCTCTGCGGCAGTCATTACAAACACCGCAACCTGAAATATGATAAACAATAACTCTGTCGCCTTCTTTGAAACGGCGTAAGCCTGGGCCGCATTTCACTATTTGACCGGATGGTTCATGACCACAGATTTTGTCTTGATAACCTTCAGGACCTTTGCCTGTATGCTCTCTATAAATAGCTCTTATGTCGCTTCCGCAAATAGTAGAAGCTTTCATTTTGATAAGAACTTCGCCATGACCTGGCTCAGGAATCTCGACATCTTTCAGCACAACAGTACTGTTGCCGGGCAGATAAGCTGCCTTCATTGTATTTTTCATTATGTTATTTTTTAATTATTCCATCTTCATCCCACAAATCTTTCCAGTCGGCACCCTCCCAAGTGAAAACCTGCCCTTTAACCAAGCGGCAAGCTTTATCAATGTGCGAAAGTTCAGCCATTTCTTCATCACTTAGAGGATCGATAGTGGTATTATATAAGTTTGAATATATTTTTTCTGCTTTTACAGAGAAAGGAATTACAATCTCGCCGCGCTGCACAGCCCATTTGAGACAGATAGAAGCAGGATGCACATTGTGAGCACGAGCAATTTTTAGAATCACCTCATCTTCAAACTCGCAGGTATCGTCAGGGGTTTTGTCCCTTGCGGGGCGGTTCGGAGAGCCAAGAGGGCAAAATCCTATAGGTTGAATACCATTAGACAGCATATATTGATAAAGCTCCTCCTGTTGGAAGTGAGGATGAAGCTCCATTTCATTGACAAGAGGTTTGATGCGGCAGTCGGCCAGCAGCAGCTCCATTTTAGGCTTGGTCATGTTGGAAGTGCCGATGTGCTTTACAAGGCCTTTATCTACCAAGCTCTCCATAGCTTGCCAAGTTTTCATATATTCTGAATGAATGTAAGGGCGAGCATTTTTGTCGCGCGAGTCCACACTTACACCTTTAGCGTGAGAATTTGGGAAAGGCCAGTGAACTAAATAAAGGTCCAGGTAATCCAACTGAAGGTCTTTGAGAGTTTTTTCGCAAGATTCTACAACTCTGTCGTGCATATCGTTCCAAACTTTGGAAGTAATCCAAAGCTCATCTCTACGAACTACGCCCTCGGCGAATAATCTATGCAGCATATTTCCTATCTCTTTTTCATTACCATAGACTGAAGCGCAGTCAATATGTCTGTAACCCATGCACACAGCCGTTTCCACAGCTGCGGCAATAGTTTCGTTATCGTAATTATCAGAGCCAAAAGTGCCGAGACCCACAGCGGGAATCACAACTTCTGAAGGAAGTTTTTTAAAAGGTACAGATGCTGGATTGATAGTTTTATCAGTCATTATAGTTGGTTTTGTTTGTTAAATACTTTATAAGTTCTGTAGCCGAATACTGCCACAATCACGAAGCAGAACAAGGGCAAAATAAAAGATACATTGACAGCAGGAATGCCCGCAATAGTGCCTTTATCAATGATTGAAGCTTGTAGAGGAGGCAACACAGAGCCGCCCAAAATGGCCATGATGAGACCTGCTGCTCCAAATTTTGCGTCTTCACCCAATCCTCCTAAAGCGATGCCATAGATAGTAGGGAACATCAGCGACATACAAGCAGACACGGCTACCAGGCAATATAAGCCTTTGATGTCTTGGAATCCAATGACTCCGCAAACGAACAATCCTCCAGCAACAGCCAACCACATGAGCAGTTTGCCGGCTTTGATATATTTCAACAAGAAGGTGCAAATAAAGCGGCTGCAGCAGAAAATAGCCATAGCCACAATGTTGTAGCGTTGGCTTGTAACCTCAGCAGTCAACTCCTCCATACCATTGTTAATGAATATGCGGGTGCCATATTGGATAATGAAAGTCCAGCACATAATCTGCACGCCGACATAGAAGAACTGAGCGATGACGCCTTCTCTGTATTTTTGGATTTTGAATATTCTTTTTACAACAGCGATGGCCGAGTCTTGGGAGCTTTCTTCTCCATTCTTTGGCATTTTCTTGAAAAGAATAATTAGAAAGAGAGCGAGCACAGCGAGCCCCACCGCTACATAAGGACCTATTACAACATTCAAATCGGCAGCTTTCACTGCTTCAAACTCTGCATCGCTCAGTTGAGCTCTTCCAGCAGTGTCCAGAGGATTGAGGCGGGCCTGAATAAAAGTCATAGCGCAGAACATACCCAGCAAAGACCCCATAGGGTTGAAGCTCTGCGAAAGGTTGAGCCTGCGGGTGGCAGTCTGCGGGTCACCCATACTGAGAATGTATGGATTGGCAGTGGTCTCCAAAAAGGAGAGACCGCAGGTCAATATGAAATAGGCTATCAAAAATGGTAAATAGAGGCCTATTTTGGCAGCAGGTATAAACATCAGTGCTCCAAAGGCATAGAGGCCAAGGCCCATTAAAATACCTGATTTGTAACTAAATTTTCTTATAAAAATAGCTGCAGGGAATGCCATGGCGAAATAGCCGCCATAGAATGCCAGTTGGATGAGAGCTCCTTCTGTAACACTCATCTTGAATATCTTGGAGAAAGCCTTTACCATCGGGTTGGTGATGTCATTGGCAAAACCCCAGGCAAAAAACAAGGAGGTGACAAGGATAAAGGGTATCAGCAGCTTTTTGTCGAGGACTTTTTTCTCATTTTTCATAACGAATTATTTGAAAAATTTTTGAAGAGTCTCGATGAGATATGTGCGTGCATTCATCCAAGTATGCGCTCCACCTGTAAACATTTTCTCGTATTTGATGCCTCTTTCGTCGAAATATTTCTGATGATCTTTTACTCCTACGCTCAAGCGGTCTTCAGTGCCTACACCAAACCATATAAGGTTCATCATGCTGTTGACTTTTTCTCTATCATTGAGAAGGTCTTTGAAATATTTATCTAATACACTTGCAGGCAGTGGCGCGCTATAGGAAGCCAACCAAGAGAATTGGTCGATGCATTTGAGTGCAGTGAAGAAAGATTGCCCTCCACCTCTTGAGAAGCCGGCAATGGCTCTGTGCTGTCTGTCATTGATGGTCCTGTAATTGCTTTCTACAAATGGCATAATGCATTTGGTAAGTTCTTCACCCCATACAGTATACATTTCACCAGATTCTACAGTTTCAGGCATTGGAGTCCATCCCATGTTACCATAAGGCATAACAACGATCATTGGCTC
>JAAZCF010000234.1 GCA_012513425.1 Bacteroidales bacterium | reverse complement strand
ACGATAAGCAGGATAATTACCTTCAATGAGTCGGCAAACTAACATTGTATTGCCTGAAGTGAATCTAGCATTACGGTGATCAAACTCTATTTTTGTATTGTCCTCAGCCTTAGCAAGAATATTCTTAAGGATTGAAGCGGGTTTCTTATGAAGAATAAATGAATTCTTGCTCTCGCCTTTTACGCTTGAAACTGTGTAGCATACCAACTTGTGGGCATCTGAAGCAACCAATGAAGTAGACTCTGTGTCAATGTCAAAGAAAATACCATTCATGACAGGTCTTAGCTCTTCTTCGGCTGTTGCATAGATGGTGTCGTTGATACCATTCAGCAAAATTGAAGTAGGTATGGTGAAAATGGTAGAGTCTTCAGCAATTTCTGGAAGCTTTGGAAAATCATCAGCCGGCAGAAAAGGAATCTTTGAAGCTCCGCTTGCCCAAGTGATAATCAAGGAAGAAGCTTTGTCGGTTTGGAAAGTGAGGGGTTGATCAGGAAACTCTTTGAGAGAATCGATAAGCAATTTGGCTTGAATAGCGGCGGCGCCTTCTTCTAGAACTTGATCCACTGAAAAACTAGTGCGAAGGGTTGTCTCGCCGTCAGAAGCTGTGACAATAAGTTTGCCGTCCTTGAGGTCAAATAGGAGACTGTCCAAAATGGCAAGGGTAGGCTTGTTAGCAATTACTCTCGAAACTGACACTAATCCGCGAAGGAGCTCAGAACTTGATACAACGAATTTCATATTTTGATTATTTATTTGATTATACGCAATTTTAGTAGATTATAAATCATACAAAGATAATAAAAACTTGGCATATAATTTGACCGAAAATCCACAAAATCATTAAAAGAATTGTATATGAAAAAGGAAATCACAATTGTACTCTTGTCTGTCGCTTTGTCAGCGGGAGTAGCTTACCTTGTGGCTGATAAAGTATTATCTAAATATGAGGAAGTTAATGAAGTAAAAAGTGAAATTATCAATGGTAAAGAACAACCTCAATCTGCCAAAAATTCGGTGAAAAATGACATGACATCAATGGATGGAACTTATTTCAGCGATGCTGCAGAAATGGCAGTTAATTCTGTTGTATATGTCAAAGTGGTGAAGAGGGCAAGAATGCAGAGCCCGTCATCTTTCTACGATTTATTGTTTGGTTTTAATACTCCTAAAGATGAAGTAGGTATAGGCTCAGGCGTGATTATTTCTGATGATGGTTATATCGTTACCAACAATCATGTCGTGTCAGGAGCTGATGATGTTGAGGTTACCTTATATGACAATACAGTCCTTCCTGCTCGAATTATAGGCACTGATGCTCCAACAGATTTGGCATTGCTGAAAATTGATTATAAAGATATCCAGCCTTTGGAAACAGGAGACTCAGATCAACTGCGCTTGGGCGAATGGGTATTGGCTATCGGTAGTCCGTATGACTTGCGATCTACGATAACTGCCGGAATTGTCAGTGCCAAAGGTCGTTCTTTTCCAAACTATGATGGAACATATCGTATAGAGTCATTCATTCAAACAGATGCTGCTGTGAACCCAGGTAATAGTGGTGGTGCTTTAGTTAATACTAACGGACAATTGGTCGGCATAAATACATCAATTGTGTCTTTGACAGGTTCTTATTCCGGCTATTCTTTTGCAGTTCCTGTAAATATTGTTACAAAAATTGTAGATGATTTTCTCAAATTTGGCTCAGTGCAAAGGGCTGTTTTGGGTATTTCTATGGCAGAAACAGAAAAAGGAGTGATGGTTGCTGAAGTGAAAATTGACTCTCCTGCCGGCAATGGCGGTATCCGTAAAGGCGACATTATTAAAGAGATTAATCTCAACAAAGTTAATACTCCTTCTGAGGTCCAAGTCCAAATTGGAAAACTTCGTCCCGGAGAGAGGGCAGTGGTAACCATTATCAGAGAAAATGACCAAAAAGAAATTGTTGTGAATTTGTGATATACAATAAATAATACTTACATTTGCGCGTTATAGTCGGAAATATCCGCTGTTCTGATTAATGAGACAACTAAAAATTACAAAGTCAATTACAAATCGTGAGAGTGCATCTCTCGATAAGTATTTGCAAGAAATTGGTAGAGAGGAGCTAATCACCGTAGAAGAGGAGGTTGAGCTTGCTCAGCGCATTAAAAAAGGCGATCAGGAAGCCCTTGAAAAGCTAACCCGCGCTAATTTGCGTTTTGTCGTATCCGTAGCTAAACAATATCAAAACCAAGGTCTTAGCCTTCCTGACCTTATCAATGAGGGCAACTTGGGCTTGATAAAAGCAGCAGAAAAGTTTGATGAAACTAGAGGTTTCAAATTCATTTCTTATGCAGTTTGGTGGATTAGACAATCGATTTTGCAGGCTTTGGCAGAACAATCTAGGATTGTGCGTCTTCCGCTCAATCAGGTAGGATCGCTAAATAAAATTAATAAAGCTCTAAGTAAGTTTGAGCAAGAAAATGAGCGTATGCCTTCATCTGAGGAATTGGCCGAGATTCTAGATATTCCGCGTGAAAAGATTAATGACACCCTCCGTGTGTCAGGTCGCCATGTGTCTGTTGATGCTCCGTTTGTAGATGGAGAAGACAACAGTTTGTTGGATGTGCTTGTCAACAATGATTCTCCTAATGCTGACAGAGGTCTTGTAAATGAATCTCTCAATAAAGAGATTGAAAGAGTCCTCTCGACACTCACCGAGCGTGAGCGTGACATTGTCAGGTATTTCTTTGGCATTGGATGCCAGGAAATGACATTAGAAGAAATCGGAGAGCATTTTGGTCTTACCCGCGAAAGAGTTCGCCAAATAAAAGAGAAGGCAATTCGCCGACTCCGCCACAGCGCTAGAAGCAAACTTCTAAAAAGCTATCTGGGTTAGTCCCATCTAGAAAATT
>JAAZCF010000233.1 GCA_012513425.1 Bacteroidales bacterium | reverse complement strand
TGTGGGATGTGGGTCATCAAGCCTATGCTCACAAAATAATCACAGGTCGCAGAGATGCCTTCATCCATAATAGAGAGTTTGGCGGTATTTCCGGCTTTCCAAAAATGAGCGAAAGCGAATATGATGCTTTTGGCGTTGGACATGCTTCTACTTCTGTATCTGCAGCTTTAGGTTATGCCGTAGCTGCTGAAAGACTAGGGAAAAATTACAAAAGCATTGCCGTGATTGGAGATGGCTCACTTACCGGTGGTCTTGCTTTCGAAGGACTCAATAATGCCGGAGGTCTCAAGTCTGATATGTTGGTTATTCTTAATGATAATCAGATAGCTATTGACCAATGCATTGGTGGCCTTCATAACACTTTGATTAAAATAACCACTAATCAAAATTACAACAGACTAAAAGATGATGTTTGGAAAGTATTGGGAGCTACTGGTCTTAGAAGAAGAGTACAGAAGTTTGTAAAGGATACAAAAAGGGTTATAATAAAAAACTCTGATGTCTGTTCATTTTTTGATTCACTTGGGTTCAGATATTTTGGTCCAATTGATGGCAACGATATCGGGCAAATGGTCCTGATACTAACCAGACTCAAAGATATCAAAGGTCCCAAACTACTTCATGTCGTCACCACAAAAGGAAAAGGTTACAAGCCGGCTGAAGACAATCCAACAATTTGGCATGCTCCTGGCATGTATAATGCTACTACAGGCGAAACTATCAAGCAAGACAATAGTTGCTCAAGATATCAAGATGTATTTGGAAGTACATTAACTCGCCTCGCTAGAGAAAACGATAAAATTGTTGGCATCACTCCTGCCATGCTTAGTGGCAGCGGCCTCAATATAATGAAGGCTGAAATGCCTGAAAGAGTCTTTGACGTCGGCATTGCAGAAGGTCATGCAGTTACTTTTTCTGCCGGCCTTGCAGCAGGAGGTTTATTACCTTTCTGCTCTATTTACTCTTCTTTCATGCAGAGAGCTTATGATAATGTCATCCATGATGTGGCCGCACAAAATTTGAAAGTAATCTTTTGCCTGGATAGAGCCGGAGTTGTTGGAGAAGATGGGCTTACTCATCATGGTCTATATGATTTGGCAGCCTTCCGCCCTGTTCCAAACTTAGCAATAGCCTCTCCAAGAAACGAAATTGAACTGTGTAACTTGCTTTATAGTGCTACTTTGCCAGAATATCCGGCTATTATAATAAGGTACCCTCGCGGAAGGGGGATTGGAATGAATTGGAAAGATGCTCCTTTTTCAAAAATTCAATTAGGAAAAGCAGAGTTGCTAAAAGATGCATCAAAGCCTGATATTGCTGTTCTTTCCATTGGCCCGATAGCAAATAAATGCTCTGAAGCAATTGAAATGGCGGAAAAAGAAGGAATTAATGTCATTCATTATGATATGAAATTCTTAAAGCCTATTGATATTGAGGCTTTGCATAATGCAACCGCAAAAACCAAGATTCTTATAACAGTCGAAGACGGAACTACAATGGGTGGTCTTCATGGCGCTGTTGCTGAATATATTGCAGACAATTGTCTAGATTGTTGCGTAAAAGCTTTCGGCATTGGAGATGTCTTTCCTACACAAGGTTCAAGAGAACAACTTTTTGAGTTATATTCTTATAATGTGATTGATATTTATAAAGCCATTAAAACTTATGCTAAAAAATAATCATTTTTTTTTGGCTTTTAATTGAAATCATATATCTTTGCAGTCCCCAAAGAGAAAACCGCTTGGGAAAAATTAAAGGCCGATGTAGCTCAGCTGGTAGAGCAGCTGATTTGTAATCAGCAGGTCGGGGGTTCGAATCCGTCCATCGGCTCAAAAGATATTTGAATTCTTGGGGAGATACCAGAG
>JAAZCF010000232.1 GCA_012513425.1 Bacteroidales bacterium | reverse complement strand
GATGAAAGCAAATATCTTGAAGTCAAGAACGCACTCGACCCTTTGTACATAAAAGTGTTCACAGGAATTGACTCAATTTGTCAAATTATAAAAGGAGAGAATATTGACATCGTTCTCACCGCCATGGTTAGTTTTTATGGATTGAAACCAACTATCGCTGCTTTGGAGGCTTCAAAAGTAATTGCATTGGCCAATAAAGAAACTTTAGTTGCAGGCGGAGAGTTGATTACTTCTTTAGCGTCTAAATACCATGCTGCTATTATTCCGGTTGACTCTGAACATTCTGCCATATTTCAATGCTTGATGGGAGAGCATTCTCCTCTTGAAAAGATTTTACTCACAGGATCGGGAGGTCCATTCTTGAATGCCAGCAAAGAGGCCATTTTTTCTGCATCCAAAGCACAGGCTCTCAATCACCCAAGGTGGAAAATGGGCACAAAAGTAACCATAGATTCTGCCAGCTTGATGAATAAAGGCTTAGAACTAATTGAAGCCAAATGGCTGTTCAATGTGCAACCAAAAAATATTGAGGTTGTTATCCACCCTCAATCCATAATTCACTCTATGGTACAATTTGAAGATGGTACCGTAGTGGCATCAATGAGTATCCCTGACATGAGAATTCCTATCCAGTTTGCAATTGGCTATCCTTACAGGAGCAAACTCAATACCCAGCGAATAGATTTCTCTTCGCTGGCAAACTTGACATTTTTGAAGCCCGATTTGGAACGCTTTCCTTGCTTAGGATATGCTTATGCCGCTTTGGAACAAGGTGGTAATTCAACTTGTATATTGAATGCGGCAAATGAAATGGCTGTGGCCGCATTTTTGCAAGAAAGAATTAACTTTGGACAAATTCCTCAAGTTATTGAGTACACAATGAATGCGTGCTCAATTAGCAAAGCCTCAGATGTGGAGGCAATTTTTGAAACAGATGCTGCAGCAAGACTTATTGCTGAGCAATACATTAAAACTTTATACTAATGGAACTCTTTATTAAGATCATTCAAGTCATATTTGCATTTTCGTTATTAGTCCTTGTTCATGAATTTGGACATTTTTTATTTGCTAAACTTTTCAAGATTAGGGTAGAAAAATTTTATATGTTTTTCAATCCTCAGATTTCTTTAATGAAAGTTAAAAAATTCAATAGAAAGCTCCATTTCAAATTTTTTGCAAAGAACATTGATGCTTTATCTCCTGACAGCGATCTGTCTGAGTTAGATGACAATGATTGGAGAAAGTATCCTGAACAAACCGAGTATGGTATAGGTTGGTTGCCAATGGGTGGTTATTGCGCCATTGGTGGTATGATTGACGAAACAAAAAATGCAGATAAACTTTGTAAGGAGCCACAGCCTTGGGAGTTTCGCACAAAGCCAGCATGGCAACGTTTCTTAGTAATGTTTGGCGGTGTGTTCTTTAATTTTATCCTTGCCATCTTACTTTATGGATCAATTTTACATACCTGGGGTGAGCAATACCTCAAAAATGAAAATGCAACTTATGGAATTGCAGTAAATGACTTGGCCTACGAAATTGGCTTTAGAAATGGTGACCGTATTTTGAACTTTGATGGAGAGCCAATTGACGACTTTGCACAGTTGCAAGTTGATTTGATTCGTTCCCAAGCAACTTCTGCAAAAGTTCTTAGAGACGGAGACACAGTCACTGTTCGAATAGACCCCAACTATATTCCTGCTATGCTCAAATCTCCTGGAATGTTTGAGGTAGCATTTCCTTTTATTGTGAGTTCATTAGCTGAAAATTCTCCAAATATTAATAGTGGTTTACAGACCAAAGATGCATTTGTTGGCATTAATGGTGAAGACATGTTTTTAGTTCAAGACATTCAAAAAGAGTTGCAGAAGCATAAAAAAGACTCTATCCTGGCATCCGTCAATAGAGGTGGTGATGTTCTTGCTGTGCCTTTGGCCGTAGATACAGCCGGTATGATTGGTGTAATGTTGGAAAATGATTTTACTAAATTTTTCAATGTCACTGAAAATAAATATACCTTCTTGGAAGCCATTCCTGCAGGAACCGCCAGAGCGTTCAATTATATTAAAAATTACGTAAAAGAGCTTGGTTTAATATTCTCTCCTAAAACTGAAGCATACAAGTCTGTCGGTAGTTTTATTTCTATCGGACGAGTTTTCCCCGGCACTTGGGATTGGTATAAAGTATGGAGTCTCACCGCAATGCTCTCAATAATGTTAGCCGTGCTCAATTTGGTTCCTATTCCAGGCCTGGATGGAGGGCACATTTTATTTTTAATTGTAGAAATGTTAACGGGGTATAAATTCAAAGACAAAGCCATGGAAATTGCCCAATCAATTGGTATGATACTACTATTTGGACTAATGATTCTTGCCTTTGGAAATGATATCAAAAGTTTATTTTAAT
>JAAZCF010000231.1 GCA_012513425.1 Bacteroidales bacterium | reverse complement strand
GATCTGCTTATATGCGCCATCTACAGTAGCATTTTCATCAGTAGCGTTCTTGAGTTCAATGACTACCAATGGTAAGCCATTCACATACAGGATCAGGTCTGGTCGTCTTGTCCAACGATCTTCTTTGATGGTGACTTGGTTTACGACAAGGAATTCGTTATTGCTTGGATTATTGAAGTCAACAAGCCAAGCATATTCACCTTGGGTGTTACCATCCTTGCTCACTTCAATATTGATGCCTTCAGTAAGTAAGCGGTGGAATGCCTGGTTGTTGCTGAGCATATCTGGGGAATGCAGATTGGTGACTTGCTTCAGTGCCTCAATGCACTTGTCTTCATTCAAGTGAGGATTGAGACGCTGCAATGCTTCAAGCACCTTGGCTTCCAAGATGACCTGCTTATAGCTTCGCAGAGGATTGCTTCCTTTGGATTCAATGTCAGGGCCATACACATAGGTATAGCCCAATCCCTCTAGCTGCTCTATCGCCATCAGCTCAATATCTGATTCAGTTAGTTTAATTGAAGTCATCCCTTATTCCGCTTCTGATAATCCTTGTGTATTGCTTTAATCTCTTCCATCGAATGTTCTTTACTCTGAAGAAAGTCTAAGCACAATTTGCTGTAAAGTTTTTGATGATGTTTATGCTGATAATACTTAGGGTTATCTTGGATTTTGTAATGCCAAATCAAAGCTGTAACATAGTTGGTACTACCTTTGTCTGAAAGGATACCTAATTTAGCCCCTATCTCTTTGGTCGTATAAAAATCATCATCTAAATTAATGTCAGGGATAATTGTCTGGATTCCTTCCATCCCTTCAATATGACCAAGCAACTTAAGTGCTGGAGCCCCTTCTTTCTCAACAAATCGTCCTTCTTGAATAAACTTAATTTCCTTAAGCAATGACTTATCCAATATGACCTCTTTGTTCTGTGGATTTAGTAAATTCCCTCGATACACATCAATTAAGGCAATGTTTTGTGGTCCTATTTGAGCAATTTTTTGAATATGCTCCATCCATTTCTTACGCTCGTTCTCTCTGACTTCATCTAAGATTGCTAACAACTCTGCATGTTTGATTTTTTCACTACGACCAGAGTAACGGTAATAGATCTCACCTTCCTTAATCTTAGACCCATTCTGTGTACAAATTACAGGTTTGTTTGTTGATTCTTTAACAATAAATGCTCCGAACCTTTTGCCATCTAAGTCGAATGTTTTAACCTCTATCAACAGTTCTGGGGCAAACTGATTGTTAAGACATTCAGTCAGTCTCTCTTCTTGTATATCGTCAAAGTTCGTATTCGTTAATCCCTTAGCTTTCCTAGGACTATCTGTAACACCAAAGATAATGACTCCCCCTCTGGTATTTGCAAAAGCCGCAATTGACTTTGATAGATCGCCATTTTTTATAGCATTCATATTGAAACTTTCTTTAAACTCTAAGGTCTTAGATTCCCGTCTCAAAATTCTCCCATTTTCATCAGTCTTGATTAGATCTCTAATAAGATCTTCATTCATTGTAGCCCCCAAAACGCAATCTTTTTATTAAGCAATCAATATGTCTCTCATCACGAGAACATCATCAAATTAAGTTAAACATTTCTACTGATACCTATCGCGAGATGTAAAAAAGGTGAAGCCAACAAATGACCTCACCTTAAATGTTATGCAACTTCTTCTGTTTGGTATTGGACTCTGACTTCACCACTTATTAGCTTTGGTAGAAGCGTGTCTCGTAGGTTTTCTAGTGTTTGGATTTGTACTAGATTGGTGTGTATCTTCTCAATGCTAGGTAGCACGAGGTCATTGAATTGATGCAATAGATCCACGGGTGGAATAGCTATTGGATATTGACTCAAAGAACCCCAATCAGCTCTAGGCATACGTGTTCCACCTGATGCTAAATTTGCATATTCAACAACGGAGTCTTGAAAAAATGCAAAGAGAGTAAAAGCAGTCCACACAGTTTCTTTAGCTCTTAATACTAAAATGTCAGTTGAGCAGATTCCATCGAATGGCGTGATACATACTTTATGAAAATAGGGACGCAATTTCCCGAATAGAATGTCATGTTTCTTAAAACGTGACTTATTACTTGAAACATCTGAACCAAACCCATATTGTGATAGAGCAATATGACGACGTTCTATGTGCTCTAAACCAATGTAAATGTCATCAGGTTTAATGGATTCAGTGGTAGCATTCACCCTAACATTAGAGGCGATATCACCAAGTACTCCGTCTTCCCAATCCTCTTTCGCTTCCTCAATAAACCATTGACGAAACAATGTTTCAGCCATGGCTTCTAAGGTCTTGTTCTGACGATGCAGTAAGTCAATCTTGTCATCTAATGATGAAAGGACTGAGGCTATGGCTTTTTGTTCAGGGAGAGGGGGAAATGAAAATTCTAAAGCACGAATGTCTTTCATATTCAAATGAGCTACGACACTACCACCTGAAAGCTCATTCAAATAATCTTTGAATTTTGGCGAAACAAATGAATACAACAAGTATTTCTTGTCTATTTCAATTGAATGAATTTTGATGAGAACAGTTCTCTGACCAAGACAAATCTTATGGTCTTTGTCTATCCAACCAACTTCTCCAACGGGAGCCTCGCGAGCAAGGATAATATCCCCAGCTTCAGGTATCCCACGTTTAGTCCATAATTCGTAAGTCTCTGCACTCACCCTATTTGCTTGTTCATACAGAAGCCGTCCATTTTTGATGTCAGGAGTACGAATTGAGTAGTAGTCACTTGAATCTACTTTGGGTGCAGTTTTATGCTCGCAGTCAATTACATCTGCAATTTCATCAAGACGATAAGTGATTATTTCACTCATACAACCACCTTTGCCAAGTTTTCTGCAATGGCTTGATTGAGCTTGGTTTCTTCAGCAAGCTGTGCCTCAAACTCTGCCTTAAGGCTAGTAAAGCGTTCCTTAAAGTCGAACTCATCTTCATCATCAGCTAAACCAACATAACGACCTGGTGTCAGTACATAATCAAGCTCTGCCACTTTCTCAAGTGGTACAGATGCACAGAAGCCTGCAACGTCTTCATACTCACCATCTTGGTTTCTCCAATTGTGGTAAGTGTCAGTAATGAGCTTAATGTCCTCATCAGACAACACTTTGGTTCTTCGGTTAATCAGATGACCTAAGTTACGAGCATCAATGAACAGGATTTCATTGCTACGATCTTTGTATTTGGTTGAACCAACACGATCACGACGCATAAACCATAAAGCAGCAGGAATCTGTGTATTCAGGAACAGCTTGGCAGGTAGGTTCACAATACAATCAATGACATTGGCTTCGGAAACCAAGGCTTTACGAATCTCACCTTCACCACTGGTTTTAGAGGTAAGCGCACCTTTAGCAAGGACGACACCTGCCTGACCTTTAGGACTCATGTGATACAGGAAGTGTTGCATCCATGCGAAGTTCGCATTACCT
>JAAZCF010000230.1 GCA_012513425.1 Bacteroidales bacterium | reverse complement strand
ATGGTGTCTGACATCTCATACAATAATGCAAATACCTATTTCGGCTTCTAGCCTGGAAAAGGTCGTTTAAAAACAACATATCGCAGCCAGAACTACCAATTTGTGGTTCTGGCTGCGATTTTCGTACTAGGCTTTAAAAGTCAATCTGGCAAATCATAAACTATTATAAGCCGTTTCTCCATGTTCATAAATATCAAGACCTTCTTCTTCAACTCTTGGAGATACTCTTATCCCATGAACCTTTTTCAAAATCAGGAACGTCAACATTCCTAATCCAAAAGCCCAACAGACAACAGCCAGTGCGCCAATAGCTTGAACGCCTAACATATGCCAGCCACCTCCGTAGAATAATCCTCCATCCCGAGCAAATAAGCCAGTCATAAGGGTGCCCAAAACTCCACATACTCCATGCACAGACACAGCGCCAACAGGGTCATCAACATGCAAAACATGATCAATCAAAGCCACAGAACCTACCATAGCACAGCCACATACTAAACCAATAATTGCCGCGCCACCAATCGAGATGGCATCACAGCCAGCCGTCACGCCGACCAATCCGGCCAGAATGCCATTACAAACCAATGAAAGAGAAGGCTTTCCATAAACTATCCATGTTAGTATCAATGCAGCTAGTCCACCCATACAGCCGGCCATATTAGTGGTACACATTACATGTGATATGGCAATGGCATTAACATCCCCTGTAGCACTTAGTTGAGAACCCGGGTTAAACCCAAACCATCCGAACCACAATATAAAAACTCCTAATGCTCCAAGTGTCAAATTGTGTCCAGGAATTGGAGCAGAATTGCCATTCTTAGTGTATTTACCTATTCTTGGGCCTAAAACTATAGCTCCGGCAAATGCTAAAAAGCCACCACAGGCATGGACAACTGTTGATCCTGCAAAATCATGGAATCCCATCTCACTCATCCATCCACCGCCCCATGACCAATGGCCCTCAATGGGATAAATTAAGACAGAAATTATGATTGAAACCAACAGATACATTGAAAATTTAGTTCGCTCAGCCATTGCGCCAGATACTATTGTGGCAGTAGTAGCACAAAAGACAGTTTGGAATATCAATGTAGCTTCTGATGGCACATTAGTGTCTCCAAAGAATGAGAAATCAAAAAGATGAATCTCTCCAAACAAAGAGGAACCTGCACCATACATTATGCCGAACCCTATCATCCAATAAAGAAAAGAACCGGACATGAAATCCACAAAGTTCTTCATTAAAATATTAGCGGTATTTTTCGACCGTGTAAAACCAGCTTCCACCAAAGCAAAGCCTGGTTGCATAAAAAACACCAACATAGCAGCTATTAAAACCCAAACTGTATCCAAGCTATTTATTCCGCTTTTGGTAATCACTTCCGCGCTGTCAATCATCGGAGCGATAGATAAACTATCTACTATATATTCTTCCATAATTCTTAATTTTAATTGTTATTTTCTATCTGCCAACACCACATCTCCATGTTCGCCAGTACGAATGGAATATGTATCCTCCACTTGACTAATAAATATTCGGCCATCTCCCAACTCACCTGTTCTGGCCACACTCATGATAGCATCAATTGTTGATTGAACAAACTGATCTCTACAAACAATCTTAATCTCGATTCTAGAGATGATATCAGTGCTGTACATCACGCCTCGATATATTCTATCTTCACGATCCTGGCCAATAGCTTTTACCTCAGAATAAGAAAACCAATTAATATCAACTGCAAAAAGAGCCTCTTTCACATCTTCAAATCGTGTTTTGCGAATAATCGCTTCAATTTTTTTCATTGTAATACTGTTTTATGTTAAACTATCAAAATCTTACTCCAAAAGTCAAATACATTTTCTTTGCATCCGGATTGGTCATCAGCTGTACAAATGCCGGAATTGTAACAGAGCCTATATTGATGTCTTTGCTCACAGTCAGGCTGCAATTGATAATCCCAAAACCATCAACTCCATAATATCTACTTTCGAATGGAGAAGCTCCAATTGTTGCCGTCCAGTCCAAATCTCCAAGAGAAAATGGAGTAGATAATTCGACGTAAGAGGATAAGACATTTGCACCCTCACTATTCTGACCGGTAGCTCCAAGAATATTTGTATACCAACGGAAGGATAGAAATGGAAGATCATATCCTATACCTGCTTCCAATACATGTGGTGTATTATCTGAATAATCATAATACTCCTGATTGCTATCTGCACACCAATAATCCGTCAAACCAACAAACAATCCTGAATTGGAATATGATAACGAGAAGTCAAGTTCTTTGTAATCTCCTCCTTTCAATCCTACAGAGCCCCATGCCCCCAACGCAAAGCCGTTATAGTCTACAGAAAGTGATGGTTGAGCTGCAGCATCATCTAAATACTGTCCTCTCCATACATAAGAACTTACCAAGTCAACACCCAAATTAGCTTTAATTGATTCTCTAGCCTCAATCTCTGTAGACATTATCAACCCTAATGTCACAAAAACATAAATTTTCCAAGTTTTCATTGTCTTTTTTTTTAAATCATTACTGTTACTAAAATAATTGTTTCGTGATGCGCATACGAACAAAAAAAAGGCTGGTTAAAAAACCAGCCTTTATATAATTATATACCTTATATTCTACATACCACAAATCAGCTGGTCTATTTGTAAGCACAGATTATTAAGAACCTGATTATTATTCTGGTTCTGCTGATTATTCTGATTACCATTAAGGTTGACCAGGGCCATCAAACTGTTACTTACAAAAGATTCAACTTTCATTTGTTCACTTTTATTCTTAAGTCTGCTGCAAAAGTAGGTTATTGTGTGTATTTTTGCAAGAAAAAACGGCAAAAAATAACACTATCGCTAATAAAAAATATGTAAATGTTTTAAATTCAAACATTTACAAGTCTTTGATCCATTCATTGAAGCATGCGTCACTCGGCATTCGCCAATCACCACGCGGAGATAAAGCCACTGAGCCCACCTTCGGACTGTCCGGCATGCACGAGCGTTTAAACTGTTGAGTAAAGAATCTGCGAATAAAAACCTTCAGCCACTTTTGAATGAAATCTGTATCGTATTGCCCTTTGAACGCGATTGAAGCCAAGAATAGAATCTTTCGTGGCGCAAATCCATTACGCAAAGTATGATATAGAAAGAAATAGTGCAACTCGTATGGACCAACCAAATCCTCTGTTTTCTGGTCGATATTGCCTTTTTCATCGGCAGGCAGCAGTTCGGGACTGATTGGGGTCTCGATGACGTCGTATAAGAAAGATTTGGCTTCAATATCCACCTCATAATCGGCCGCATACTTCACCAGATATGTTACCAAGGTTTTTGGAACGCCGGCATTGACTGCATACATTGACATATGGTCGCCATTGTATGTGCACCAGCCAAGAGCCAATTCAGACATATCTCCTGTACCTGCAACGATAGCGCCATTTTGATTTGCAATATCCATCAGAATCTGTGTGCGTTCACGAGCCTGGGAGTTTTCATATATGGTATCATGGACAGAAGGATCATGGCCAATATCAGCAAAGTGAGCTACACAGGCATCTTTGATGTTGATTTCACGTATCTCTATCCCTAAAGCCTTCATTATTTCAATGGCATTTTTGTAAGTTCTGCCTGTAGTACCAAAACCAGGCATGGTAATGCCTATTATATTCTTTCTTGGAATACCTAATTTATCAAAGGTTTTAGCGGCAACAAGCAGAGCTAATGTCGAGTCCAGGCCACCTGATATGCCGACAACAACATGTTCACAATGGATATGTTTCAATCGTGTTGCCAAGCCTCCTATCTGAATGCTGAATATTTCCTGACAGTTTTCCTTGATGTGAACCTCATCGGATGGAACAAAAGGATGGGCATCGACTGTACGCGCCAATATATCTGCAGTATATTCGGGTAATTCTATCGGCCGGACAGAATAATCACCACCTCCGGCATACCCTACACCCATCATGAAAGTGGTGTTTTTTTCTCTATCGGCAGACAGTTTTTCAACATCAATATCGCTGATTACCAACTGACTCTCAAATGAGAAGCGTTTGCTCTGAGCAATCATATTGCCATTCTCGGCAATATAGCCATTCCCTGCAAAATATAAATCTGTACTTGATTCTCCAAAGCCGCATGAAGCATACACATAGCCCGCAATACAACGGGCAGACTGTTGTTCTATCAGGCTCTTAAGATAATGGTTCTTGCCAAGAATCTCATCTGAGGCGGAAAGATTGAAAATGATATGAGCTCCGGCCAGAGATTCGGTAGAACTTGGCGGTACAGGAGTCCAGAGGTCTTCACATATCTCTATCGAGAAAGAAGCATATCTTCCTTCAAAAATGATATTGCGTTCAAATGGAACAGTCTGTCCGCACAGAGACAATGTCTTGGATTGAGCCTCAAAGATCGAAGCAAACCATCGTTTCTCGTAAAACTCATTATAATTTGGGAGGTAACTCTTTGCCGTAGTTGCAATAATCTTTCCACTCTTGAATACTACTGCAGCATTGAATAACGACGAACTGCAACGTACCGGCAGTCCAACTATCGCAATAATGTTCATGCCGGCAGTCTTTTCCAGCAACCATCCTAATGCCTTTTCTGCATTACTAACTAAAAGACGGCTGTGAAACAGATCGGCACATGTATAACCGGTAATATTCAGCTCGGGGAAACAGACAATCTGGACATGCTCTGCTTGAGCCTGGCATATCAGATCATAACATTTCACTGCATTCCCCATACAATCGGCCACCAGCACTTCTGGAACAGCAGCCGCAACTCTGACAAAACCATAATTCATTTTCATACTCCTTATTTTACAAGTCACACAATACCATAACATCCGCAAAGGTAAGAGTTGTTTAATTATCGGCAATTCAAAAACATTATTAATTTATCCATTTTCAATCGCTTCCAGACAAATTGCAAAGGGATTATTCATTTTTCTTAAGTCAATAACAGCGTTTTTATGAAATAATATTGCTAAATTTAGGGCTAATATAAGTGTGAATCATATGAAACGTTATTGCCAAACATTAAAGCTCCGTGAAAATGAGGAGCTTATTAAACAGTATTGCGAAGAACATTCTCATGTATGGCCTGAAATCCAAGCCGGCATAAAAGAAGTAGGTATTTTAGACATGCAAATCTATATCCATGGTTGTGATTTGTTCATGATATGTGATACTGTTGATGATTTTGATTGGATAAAAGATAATGCTCGATTAGCTACATTGCCGCGTCAAGCAGAATGGGAAACATATATGGCTCGTTTTCAAGATGCTGACCCTGGAGCAGCATCAAATGAAAAATGGAAATTGATGGACAAAATATTCGAACTTAAAAAATAACCAGATGAAAAAGTTTTTCCAAATTGCTCTATTCGCAGTGGCTGTCCTCCTTGCGAATAACCTCAGCGCTCAGGACGTGAAGACCCAGTTGTTGGACGAAGGTGGTACAGGCCGCTACAAAGCCATCATGGTGTCAGACCAATCTCTTCCAACCCACACTGTTTTTAAACCTGCCAATCTTCAGCCTTTTGGACAAAGAGTCAAGCTACCTATTCTCGTATGGGGTAATGGTGCATGCTCAAACTCTCCTTGGGAACACACCCGTTTTCTAAATGAGATTGCTTCTCACGGCTTTTTTGTAGTAGCTATCGGACCTATTCCGGAAGAAGGAGTAGAGCGTCCACGCGAAATGTCCAAATCAAGCCAACTAATTGATGCAATCGATTGGGCTATCGCACAAAATGCTAATCCAAACAGTCAGTATTATCAAAAACTTGATGTTGAAAATATAGCAGCTGCCGGTATGTCTTGCGGCGGTCTTCAAACTCTTGACATTTGTGAAGAGCCACGTTTGAAGGCTATTATGATTTGCAATAGCGGTCTTTTTGTTGACCAACGCGCAGCAGTTCCTAATATGCCTCAGCCAGCAAAGAGCAAACTTCAGCAGATTCACACCCCTGTTCTTTATTTACTCGGTGGTGAAACTGATATTGCTTATTCAAATGGTATGGATGATTTCTCAAAAATCAATCATGTTCCAGTAGTTGCTTGCAACTATCCTGTAGGTCATGGTGGCACATATAGCCAACGCTATGGTGGCGAATTTGGCATTGTTGCAACTGCTTGGTTGAAATGGCAACTCAAAGGCGACAAAGACGCAGCTAATATGTTCCTTGGAAAGCCAGCAGGCGTTGAAAAACGTCCAGATTGGACAATCCAAAAGAAAAATCTTCCAGAATTGGCTCTCGAAGACATTCCTGCAGACACAAAGCCTAATGAATATAATATTAAAGGCGCAGAATGGCCACGCGTAGGCGCTGACGGTCGCACATATTTCAAATACTATGCACCTGATGCAAATAAAGTTGAGATAAGCTATCGTGGCGTTATGACAAGAAGTAATGATGGTTGGTGGACTTATGCATCTGAAAAGCCAGAAGTTGAAGGCTTCCACTACTATTATCTTACAGTTGATGGAGTTCAAGTTGCTGATCCAAATGGCCAGAATTTCTTTGGAATGGGCAAATGGAATAGCGGTATTGAGATACCTGCTCCAGACCAGGAATTCTATACTGTAAAAAATGTTCCTCATGGCTTAGTTAGCGAAAGTCGCTATTATAGCTCAGTTCGTAAAGAATGGCGTCGCTGCTTTGTATATACTCCTTCAGAATACCAAAAAGGTAACAAAAAATACCCAGTACTTTATTTGCAACATGGTATGGCAGAAGATGAGACAGGTTGGACTCGTCAAGGTAAAATGGCTACTATTATGGATAATCTGATTGCTGCAGGAAAAGCAGTTCCAATGGTAGTAGTGATGGATAGCGGAAATATTGAGGTTTCTTTCAATGCTGCTAGCGGCATGACTCGCGAAGAATATGGTACAGACTTTACTCCAGTTCTTTTGAATGATATCATTCCTCATATTGAAAAAACATTCAGAGTTAAAACAGATCGCGACAATCGCGCAATGGCAGGTCTTTCATGGGGTG
The DNA here is from genome assembly GCA_012513425.1 of Bacteroidales bacterium. Taxonomy (GTDB): domain Bacteria; phylum Bacteroidota; class Bacteroidia; order Bacteroidales; family UBA932; genus Equibacterium. The sequence continues at coordinate 20,817 of JAAZCF010000230.1, read as the reverse complement.
GTCTTCAAACTTACAACACAACATTGAATAACCTTGACAAATTCTCATATATCGGCGGCTTTAGTGGTGCCGGCCAATTTGATTATAAGACAGTGAATGTAGCTGACTTCAATAAGAAAGTTCATGTGCTCTTTATTGGTCTTGGAGACCAAGAGGGTCCTGAAAGAATTTTGGATCAAGAAAAAGAGATGAAAGGACTTGGTTTTACAAATGTTGTGACTTATGTGTCTCCAAGAACTGCTCACGAATTTTTAACTTGGCGCCGTTGTCTTAATGAGTTTGTTCCCCTTCTTTTCCAAAAGTAATAATCAATTAATAGAATGAAAGTTTTAGTCACAGGAGCTGCCGGTTTTATCGGATATCACGTCTGCAAGCTATTGCAGGCAAGAGGTGATGATCTTGTTGGCATTGATAATCTTAATGATTATTATGATCCAAGCTTGAAACTTGCCCGATTGGCATCTCTTGGCGAAGACTTTCATTTTGAAAAAATAGATATTGCAGATTTCTCAGCCCTCTCTGATCTTTTTAGAAGAGAGGGCTTTGATGCTGTGATTAATCTGGCTGCCCAAGCAGGTGTCAGATACAGCCTTGAGAATCCTCAGGCTTATGTGAGCAGCAATCTGGATGGCTTTGTAAATATTCTTGAGTGTTGCCGCCATTTTCCGGTGCGTCATTTGGTCTATGCCAGCTCAAGTTCGGTTTATGGCAACAATAGCAAGATCCCTTTTGAAGAGAGCGACTGTGTTGACCATCCTCAGAGCCTTTATGCTGCCACAAAGAAAGCTAATGAACTATTGGCCTCTTGCTACAACAACCTTTACTCTATTCCTGCCACAGGACTTCGCTTTTTCACGGTTTATGGCCCTTGGGGAAGACCCGACATGGCTCCTATGATTTTTGCAAAGGCAATTTTGGCAGGAGACAAGATTAGAGTTTTCAATAATGGCAATATGCTCAGGGATTTTACTTACATCAGCGATATTGCCAGTGCCGTGGTTGCAGTGTTGGATAAGGTTCCAAAAGGCCATGAGGTCTACAACATAGGCTGCTCAAATCCTGTAAATCTGATGGATTTCATTTCTTCTATGGAAAAGGCTTTGGGTAAAGCAGCTCAGTTGGATTTCTGCCCTATGCAAGCAGGTGATGTGGTGGCTACTTATGCAAGTTGCGCCAAATTAAAAAGAGACTTCGGTTACAAACCTCAAGTGCAATTGGCTCAAGGTTTGCAGCTATTTGTCGAATGGTATATTTCAGATAATAACCCAATTAAATAAATGAAAGGAATTGTTTTAGCAGGTGGCTCCGGCACAAGACTTTACCCTATCACAAAAGGGGTAAGCAAGCAACTTTTGCCTATATATGATAAACCTATGGTGTATTATCCGATTTCTGTGCTCATGCTTGCAGGAATCAGAGATATTTTGGTAATTTCTACCCCTGATGATTTACCGGGTTTCTGCAGACTGCTGGGGGATGGCTCAGACTACGGAGTGCATTTAGAATATGAAGAGCAATCTTCTCCTGATGGCTTGGCACAAGCCTTCATTATTGGAGAAAAGTTTATCGGTGATGACAGTGTATGTATGGTCCTTGGAGATAATATTTTTCATGGCCCCGGCTTCAGTGCTATGCTTAAAGAGGCAGTGATAAATGCCGAGCAAAAGTCTTTGGCTACTGTTTTTGCCTATTGGGTTGCAGATCCGGAGCGCTATGGTGTTGCTGAGTTTGACAAGTCAGGCAACGTATTGTCTATAGAGGAGAAGCCACAGCATCCGCGCAGTAATTATGCTGTGACAGGTCTTTATTTTTATCCGAACAAAGTGGTGCAAATAGCCAAAACCATCAAACCTTCGCCACGCGGAGAGCTCGAGATAACCACAGTAAATCAATGCTTTTTGGAAGAACGAATTCTCAAAGTACAGCAGTTGCGTCGTGGTTTTGCATGGTTGGATACAGGCACACATGATTCATTGGCCCAAGCTTCCATGTTTATTCAAGTGATAGAGAATCGCCAAGGTTTAAAAGTGGCATGTTTGGAAGATATTGCCTTTCAGAATGGTTGGATTTCTGTAGAAAAACTAAAAGAAATCGCCACTCCTATGGCAAAAAATCAGTATGGTCAATATTTGTTAAGAACAATTGAAGAAGCAGAAAAAAATGAAAGTAACTAAAACGGCTATTGAAGGTCCATTAATTATTGAACCTCGTGTGTTTGGAGATGATAGAGGTTATTTTTTTGAAAGCTACAATTCTAGAGCTTTTGAAGTCGCTACAGGGGTTAATCCTCTATTTGTGCAGGATAATCAATCTTTCTCGACTTATGGAGTGATTCGCGGTATGCATTTCCAAAAACCACCTTATGCACAAGCTAAGTTGGTATCGGTTGTTCAGGGAAGAGTTTTTGACATTGCAGTAGACATCAGAAAAGGCTCATCAAGTTATGGAAAATATGCAGCCATAGAGCTTTCTTCAGAAAATCAGCTCAGGTTTTATATCCCAAGGGGTTTTGCTCATGGATTTGTCGTCCTTAGTGATACTGCTTTGTTTCAATACAAATGCGACAATTATTATACACCACAGGCTGAAGGAGCTTTGCCGTGGAACGATCCAGACCTTGCGATTGAATGGCCTGTGTCACTACAGGATGTGATCCTATCAGATAAAGATAAAGGTTCAATTTCTTTTAAAGATTTTATTTCACCATTTTAAAGAATAACAGAAGATGAAGGAGAATAAAAATATACTTATCACAGGTGGTGCAGGATTCATAGGCAGCCATGTTGTGAGCTTGTTTGTCAATAAGTATCCAGACTATCATATTATCAATTTGGATAAGCTCACATATGCTGGAAATCTTGCCAATCTCAAAGATATTGAGCAGGCTCCTAATTATTCTTTTGTAAAAGCTGATATCTGTGATTTTCCATTTATCTGCTCTCTTTTTGAGAAATATTCCATAGACGGCGTCATTCACCTGGCTGCAGAGTCTCATGTGGATAGAAGCATAAAAGATCCTTTTACTTTTGCTCAAACTAATGTAATGGGCACGCTGTCTCTCTTACAGGCAGCTCGTTTGTATTGGGAATCTCGAGAGGAAAAATATGATGGCAAATTGTTTTATCATATTTCTACTGATGAAGTATATGGCTCTCTGCCTTTGAGTAATCCGGAAGGAATTGATTGCGATTTTTCTGCCCACAAAGTTTATGGGCCGGACTTTTTTTCTGAGACAACTTCATATTCTCCACATAGTCCATATAGTGCAGCCAAGGCCTCATCTGATCATTTTGTAAGGTCTTTTCATGACACTTATGGAATGCCCGTAATTGTTACTAATTGCAGCAATAATTATGGCCCTTATCAGTTCCCTGAAAAATTAATACCTCTGTTTATCAATAATATCCGTAACCGCAAATCTTTGCCTGTCTATGGAAAAGGAGAAAATGTACGAGATTGGCTTTATGTTGTGGATCATGCTCGTGCAATAGATGTTATCTATCATAAAGGAAAAATTGCCGAAACCTACAATATCGGTGGCTTTAACGAGTGGAAGAACATAGATCTTATCAAAATACTTATTGAGGTTACAGACAAGGTTTTGGGCCGTCCCGCCGGCTCTGATTTGGATTTAATTACTTTTGTGAAAGATCGTGCGGGTCATGATTTGAGATATGCCATTGACAGCCGCAAACTCAAAAATGAACTGGGCTGGGAGCCTTCTCTTCAGTTTGAAGAAGGGATAGAAGAGACAGTTCGTTGGTATCTGAGCAATCAACCATGGCTTGACAATGTCACTAGTGGAGATTATCAAAACTATTATCATACTATGTATGGTAAATTATAATTCACTATCATGAAAAGTCAGGTAATCGTAAAAAAAGAGATCTTGAGCCGTATTAATAGCTACATAGATCTAGATTCTTTTTTAACCCTGATTATTACTGATAATGCTGTGCCTGCCATTTATTGCCAGGCTGTTGCCTCACAAGCAGCAAATGCATTTATTTTTACAATGTCTCATGGCGAGATTCACAAATCACTTGAAACCTACTATGACATCATATCTTTCATGCTTGAAAAAGGTTTTTCAAGAAATGACAGGATAATCGCTGTGGGAGGTGGAGTAGTGGGGGATATGGCGGGCTTTGTGGCTTCGAGCTATATGAGAGGTATTGATTTCTACTATGTTCCCACAACTTTGCTCTCTCAGGTAGATGCTTCTGTCGGAGGTAAAAATGCGATAAATGTCGATGGGGTAAAAAATGTAATAGGTGCTTTTTATTTCCCTAAAATAGTAATTATAGATCCACAAACTTTGAATACTTTGCCCCAAAGGCAACTATATAATGGACTGTCGGAAGCCATAAAAATGGCTGCTTGCTTTGATGAACAGCTGTTTTCCTTAATTGAAAACAGCACCAATCTGAAGGAAGACTTACCCATTATAATTAAAAAAGCTGTTGCTATAAAGGAGTCTGTTGTAGCGAATGATCCATTTGAAACAGATCAAAGACGAGTGTTGAATTTCGGCCATACTATTGGCCATGCAGTTGAAGCGGCTTCAAACGGAGAGATTTTACATGGCGAGGCTGTGAGCATCGGGATGCTCCGCTTTGCAGGTCCAAATGCCGCTCCCCGTATAAAAGCTGTGCTTGAGAAGTATCAATTGCCTACGGAATGCGACATTGAGCCATCTGTTCTAAGGCAATATATCATTCATGATAAAAAGTCTGTAGGAGATAATATAATGGTTGTAAAAGTTGATGAAATTGGCAGCTATAAATTTGAGTCCATAAATATCAATCAGATAATATGAGAAATAGCATAAGAAAAGCATTATATAAAGACATTCCCGGAATTCATGAATTGCTGAAACAAGTTAATTTGGTGCACCATCTGGGCCGTCCTGATTTGTTCAAAAAGGCAAATAAATATACTGATGAAGAAATCCAGGCAATTATTGATGATCCGGGGCAGCTGTTACTTGTGTCTATAGATGAATCTGAGACTGTGACAGGTCATGCATTCTGCATATACCAGCAGCAGTTTGGCAGTAATTTGCTTACAGATGTGAAGACTCTTTATATTGATGATATTTGTGTAGATGAAAATCATCGCAGGCAGCATATCGGGCAGCAGCTATTTGCGGAAGTGAAGCAAATCGCATCAAACACAGGCTGCTATAACATTACTTTGAATGTGTGGGCTTTGAACCCATCTGCTCTCAGCTTTTATCAGTCGTTGGGAATGCAAACACTCAAAACTACTCTTGAGACAAAGCTTGGCTAAATGCTCACAATAATATAATACAACATTACGGCAGAGCAGGTAAGCTTCAGCCCTGTACCGAAAATGAAGCCTAAGAAGGCTCCCCATGCGGCTCTGAGAGCTTCTTTGGACTCTTTATTTTCAATAATGATTTCTGCAATAAAAGCTCCGGCGAAGGCACCGATGATGACTCCCCAAGGAGGGAAAAAGAACATGCCTACAAATAATCCTGCAATAGATCCCCAAGCGGCAGCTTTACTTCCTCCTGTCTTGCGAGTAAAATACGCAGGAACCACATAATCCAAGACTGTGACAACAATTGTGAGTGCCAACATCACGAACAATAATGTTGTAGTCATTTTGTCGCTTCCAAGCCCCATATTGTGCCTTAGATACATCAATAAAATACCCACCCAACTGATAGGAGGTCCGGGTAGGGCAGGTACAATGCTGCCAATGATGCCGACTAATCCGGCAAATATGGCTAATATCAAAAGAAGTGTTCCCATAGAGTAAAGTTAGATAAATTTTTGTTTAAATTTGACGCCCATTTGAAACAGAGCGTAATATGATACATTTCAAGACGGATTATATGAGCGGCGCGTGCGAGCCTGTGCTGCGCAAAATTATAGAAACCAACAATGAAAATACTGCAGGATATGGTGCAGATCCACGCTCCAAGCATGCAGCATCTTTAATTAAAGAAGCCTGTGGCCTACCTGAAGAGTCAGTTGTGTTTTTTCTTGTTGGCGGTACCCAAACAAATGCCACTATCCTCGATACCATGCTCTACAAAGGTCATGGCGTACTCTGCACAGAGACTGCGCATATAAATGTGCATGAGGCAGGCGCTGTAGAAGAGACGGGTCATAAGGTGTTGCCGATTGCGGATAAAGCTGTTGATTCTGAAGGCAAACCTACCGGAAAGATGCGTCCTGAGGCATTGTTGTTGTGGTTGAAAATGTTCTATTCAGACGATACATATGAGCACATGGTCAATCCGAGCGTGGTGTATCTGTCTCAACCAAGCGAGTTTGGCACAATCTACTCTTTGAAAGAGTTGGAGCAGATACGTGCTATCTGTGATGAATATGGTCTGTACTTGTATATTGATGGTGCTCGCCTTGGGGCTGCATTGGCCGCTGAAGGGAACGAAGTTACGCTGAAAGATTTATCCCGCCTCTGTGATGCTTTTTATATTGGAGGTACAAAGATGGGGGCTCTGTTGGGTGAGGCTGTCGTGATGCCCGATCCAAAACTGTTGCGCCATGTGATAACTTTCATCAAGAGTCATGGAGCTTTGTTGGCCAAAGGACATCTGCAAGGTGTCCAATTTGAAGCCTTGTTTACTGATGATAATTATTACAAAATTGGCCGCCATGAGGTGGAATTGGCTATGCTGCTTAACAAAGGACTGAAAGAGAAAGGCTATAAGACTTATATCAATTCACCTACAAACCAACAATTCTTTGTGTTGCCCAATGAAGTGATAGACCGTTTGCAGAAGGTTGCAACGTTCGAATTATGGGGTCCACGCCGAGAAAAGGAGACTCCTGTGCGCTTTGTGACTACATGGAGCACAACAAAAGCCGATGTAGAAGATCTGCTTGCGGCTATTTAGCGGGGCCATATATTTTTCCATAGTAACCGAGAATTCTCAATTCTATGGAAACACCTATCTGATACATTGCTTCCAGAGTCTGAACCACGACATAAAAAGCTTGTTCGCTGCCCGGTTCTGCGTCTTGATGGCGAATCCAGTTGATAGCGGCTTCAGTGCAACTAATCAATGATTGTGACAGAGCGTGAGAAATTTCTTTTGGCAGTTTTAATATATTGTCAGATATATGGTCATCCATATTATCGAAGCCTCTTGAGCCTAGCAAATCTTTATATTTCAGAGCTTTAAATTTTTCAAAATCTGCATCCCAAAATGAGGCAGCCGCCATACCTATGTACGCTGCGCAAGCAATAACATACTGTGGGTATTGGTTTATTTGAGATACTGCGTCGGACATGAAGTCAGGAGCTAAGCTTTTCCATTTTTCTGAAAAATCAGGAGTTGACAGTAATTGGCTGTCTAAAAGTCGCTTTTGCGAACAAATTGAGAGTAGTGTATCAATAATTGTCATATCAGCCGCAAAAATAATATATATTGACAATAGACGCCAAATTATTGTGGAGCAATCCCTGAAAGGGAGAAGAACTTCATGAAAGACTTTGAGGAGCAAGCCTATAAGTTGGGAATTCCTTTGAAGACAAGGCATAATGAAGTGGCGCCAAAGCACCATTTACAAGTGATTTTTCACGAAAAATCAGATTTGAGGGTAACGGATATGGCGAGCAATGGCTGTCAGAGGCATACAAGAGAGGTCTAAAGAATGTTGATAAGGTGACTGAGGCCGCCAAGGAATATCTTAATGAGAAAAATGTGGCTTTGTTTTAAAAGTACAATGTGATGAACCGCAATGAAATCACTGCTCGTTTTGAAATCAAAGAAGAAACCTTCCTCAAGAAGATACAAATAGAAAGTCGAGTGCTGGCAGATATTGCGATTAATCATATCATTCCAACAGCAATTAATTATCAGAATGTTCTTATTGAGAATATTAGAGGCATAAAAGAAATCTTTCCGGACAAAGTGACAGAGTATGCAGGGCGTGAGATAGAAAATCTGGCCCGCATTGTTGAACTTTCAAATAGCATCAGTTTGCTGGCTCGCAAGATGACAGATATGCGAAGAGCGAATAATATGATAGAGAATATCCCACAGAGAGCCGAAACTTATGAAAGGGATATTGTACCTATTATGAATGAAATCAGATTGGCTGTGGATGAATTGGAGCTTATCGTTGATGACTCAATGTGGCCAATGACAAAATATAGCGAATTGCTATCATCTTTATAGCAAAATCTATTCTTTGCTTTGAGACTGAAAGGAAGAAGACTCAATTCAAACACAGAAGATTATAGATGAATGAGTTTATACCCAGCTGAAGGGTTGGGAATAGGCATTCTAATAATTTCACGGCGGTTATAAAAATTATTATCTTTGTCGCTGATAGAAAACTTAGAGATAATGAATACACTTTTTGACATAATTTGGGACAAGCATGTGGTGCAGATAGTTAAGGATGGTCCCACCCAGATCTATATTGACAGGCTTTATTGTCATGAGGTTACTACTCCTCAAGCCTTTGACGGAATGAGAGCAAGAGGCATCAAATGTTTCCGTCCTGAGCAAATTATTTGCATGCCGGACCACAATACTCCCACTCACGATCAAGATAAGCCAATAGAAGATCCAATTTCTAAAAAACAAGTAGATACCTTGGCTGCAAATGCGGCTGAGTTTGGCCTTGCGCACTATGCAATGCTTGATAAACGCAATGGTATTATTCATGTTGTTGGCCCTGAAAGAGGTCTTTCTATGCCGGGTATGACTATTGTTTGTGGTGACTCACATACATCTACACATGGAGCCATGGGTGCAGTGTCTTTTGGTATCGGTACTTCAGAAGTTGAGATGGTCTTGGCCTCGCAGTGCATTTTGCAGCAAAAGCCAAAGTCTATGCGCATAAGTGTTGAAGGTAGTCTCGGCAAGGGCGTTACAGCTAAAGATATTGCTTTGTTCATCATGAGCAAAATGACAACCAGTGGAGCAACAGGCTATTTTGTGGAATATGCCGGAAGTGCAGTTAAGAACCTCAGCATGGAGGGACGCCTGACTCTTTGTAACCTTTCTATTGAAATGGGCGCAAGAGGTGGCTTTATCGCTCCGGATGAGACTACTTTTGAGTATTTGAAAGGCAGAGAGTATGCTCCAAAAGGAAAAGATTGGGATGTGGTTGTAGCATATTGGAAAACCTTAAAAAGTGGAGCCGATGCCGTTTTCGATAAAGAAATAGTATTTAAAGCTGAAGATATTGAGCCAATGGTTACTTATGGCACAAACCCAGGAATGGGAATGGGCATCAGCCAAGCAATCCCTGCCTTGGATACGATTCCTGCCTCAGGTCATGCTTCATATCTCAAATCATTGAATTATATGGGCTTCAAGCCTGAAGAAAAGCTGTTAGGCAAAAAAGTTGACTACGTTTTCTGCGGCTCTTGTACCAATGGACGTATTGAGGACTTCCGCGCCTTTGCTTCGTTAGTAAAAGGCCACAAAAAAGCAAAAGATGTGGTCTGCTGGCTCGTTCCAGGATCCTGGATGGTCAAGCAGCAGATTGAAGATGAAGGCTTGGATAAGGTTCTGGAGGCTGCCGGTTTTGAAATAAGACAACCAGGTTGCAGTGCTTGCTTGGCAATGAATGATGACAAGATTCCTGCAGGAAAGCTGGCTGTGTCAACTTCAAACCGCAATTTTGAAGGTCGTCAAGGCCCAGGAGCTCGCACAATTTTGGCAAGCCCACTTACAGCTGCAGCTGCAGCAATTACAGGGGTTGTTACAGACCCACGAGAACTTATTTAATCACGTTATCATTATGAAAAAGAAATTTAACATTATTAGAAGTAGTTGTGTTCCACTTCCACTTGAAAATGTAGATACAGATCAGATTATTCCTGCCCGCTTCTTGAAAGCAACCTCGCGTGATGAAAAGTTCTTTGGAGACAATTTGTTCTGCGATTGGCGCTATAATAGCGACGGCACTCCAAATAGTAGTTTCGTGCTGAATAATCCTGCTTATAAAGGAGAAATTCTCGTGGCCGATAAAAATTTCGGTAGTGGCAGCAGCCGTGAGCATGCGGCTTGGGCTATTGCTGGATATGGCTTTCGAGTAGTTATTTCAAGCTTTTTTGCAGATATTCATAAAAATAATGAACTCAACAATTTTGTACTTCCTGTAGTGGTAAGTGAAAGCTTTTTGGCAGAGCTTTTTGAAAGCATTGCTGCTGATCCGAGCACAATAGTTGAGGTAAATGTGCCTGCTCAGACCGTTACCAACATGGCTACGGGCCACAGCGAATCTTTTGAAATCAATGGTTATAAAAAATATTGCCTGATGAACGCAATGGATGACATAGACTTCCTACTTCAGAGCAAAGATAAAATAGAAAGCTATGAAAATAGAAATAATGGATACGACTCTCCGGGACGGGGAGCAAACCACGGGTGTTAGTTTCATAGCACACGAAAAGCTATTGATAGTCAGAGCGCTTCTTATCGACTTAGGTGTTGACAGAGTAGAAGTGGCTTCGGCAAGAGTGTCGTCAGGCGAAAAAAATTCTGTAAGTGATATTTGCGCATGGGCATTGCGTCATGGCTTGCTTGAGAAGATAGAGGTATTAGGCTTTGTGGATGGCAAAGAGTCGGTGGATTGGCTTTGCGACTGCGGTTGTAAGATGATGAATTTGCTTTGCAAAGGATCTCTTCGCCACTGCACTCAGCAACTTAAAAAATCCCCTCAGGAGCACATTTCGAATATTAAAGATTGTATCAGCTATGCTCATAGCAGAGGTGTAGATGTCAATATTTATCTTGAAGATTGGAGTAATGGAATGAAAGACTCTCCGGACTATGTCTTTAATTTTGTAGATTCATTAAAAGATTGCGGCATAAAAAGATTTATGTTGCCCGATACTTTGGGCGTGCTGTATCCTGTTCAGGTTTATAACTTTATTTCAGCGATGATTGAGCGGTTTGCTGACCTTCATTTTGATTTTCATGCACATAATGACTATGATTTGGCTGCAGCTAATACTTTGGCAGCAGTGAATGCAGGCTGCAAAGGTGTGCATACTTGTGTGAATGGCTTGGGTGAAAGAGCCGGAAATGCTCCTATTGCCAGTGTTCAGGCTATCTTGAAGGATTTGGCAAAAGTAGAGACCGGCATAAATGAAAGCAATTTGCACAGTGTGAGCCGCTTGGTGGAGAGTTATTCCGGAGTGCAGATTCCGCCTAACCGACCCGTAGTAGGAGAGTATGTATTTACTCAAGTTGCCGGAGTTCATGCAGATGGTGATAACAAAGCTAACCTATATTGCAACGATTTGCTTCCTGAGCGTTTCGGCCGCAAAAGAGAGTATGCTCTTGGAAAAAATAGTGGCAAGGCCAATATTTTGAAAAATTTGGAAAATATGGGGCTGGAACTCACTCCTGAGCAGACCCGCCGTGTCACAGATCGAATCATAGAGTTAGGTGATAAAAAAGAGGTAGTTACTGCTGATGACCTGCCATATATCGTCAGCGATGTACTCAAGCATGATAATTCGTTGGAGGAAAAGGTCAAGCTCATCAGTTATATGGTTACAACAGCTTATGGACTCAAACCTATTGCAAGTGTTCGCCTGGAGATTTGCGACAATGTCTATGAAGCTCAGGCCTGTGGAGACGGTCAGTACGATGCTTTTGTGAGGGCTGTGCGTCATATTTACAAAGATAATATGCACGCTTCTTTCCCTTGGCTTACCGATTATGTGGTGTCAATTCCTCCAGGAGGCCGTACAGATGCTCTTGTTCAGACCCTTATCTCTTGGGACTACAATGGTAGAATTATCCACACAAGAGGCCTTGATGCAGACCAAGTAGAGGCCGCAATAAAGGCAACAATGAAGATGTTGAATATTTTGGTCAACGAAGACAATTAATAAATTTTATTAAACATAATTATGAACTTTAAAATAGCTGTTCTTGCCGGAGACGGCATAGGCCCCGAAATATCTAAGCAAGGTGTTGATGTAATGAGCGCAGTGTGCGCCAAGTTTGGGCATAATGTAAGTTATACTGAAGCAATCTGCGGCGCAGATGCAATTGATAAAGTTGGTGACCCATTTCCTGAAGAGACTTTTCAGGCTTGTATGGATGCTGATGCAGTACTTTTTTCTGCTGTAGGCGACCCCAAATTTGATAACAATCCGACAGCAAAAGTTCGCCCCGAGCAAGGTTTGTTGGCTATGAGAAAGAAGCTTGGCTTGTATGCGAATATCCGTCCAGTGGAAACTTTCGATTGCTTGGTACACAAGTCTCCACTAAAAGAAGAGTTGGTAAAAGGAGCTGATTTCGTTTGTATTAGAGAACTTACAGGCGGTATGTATTTTGGCGAAAAATATCAAGATGACGAGAAGGCATACGATACAAATTACTACACACGTCCTGAGATTGAGCGCATATTAAAAGTTGGCTTTGAATATGCCATGCGTCGCAATAAACATCTGACAGTTGTAGATAAGGCCAATGTGTTGGCTTCCAGTCGCCTTTGGAGAAAAATCGCTCAAGAAATGGAAGGCTCATATCCTGAGGTAAAGACAGATTATATGTATGTAGATAATGCTGCCATGAGGATGATTCAAGATCCAAGGTTCTTTGATGTAATGGTGACAGAAAATACTTTCGGCGATATCTTGACTGATGAAGGTAGTTGCATCACAGGCAGCATGGGCTTGCTTCCTTCTGCCTCTACCGGTGATCATACTCCTGTTTTCGAGCCAATTCATGGCTCATGGCCTCAAGCAAAAGGTTTGAATATTGCCAATCCTTTGGCTCAGATTCTTTCTGTCGCTATGTTGTTTGAGTATTTCGAATGCAAAGCTGAGGGTGCTCTTATCCGCAAAGCAGTGGCTGCTTCTCTTGATGCTAATGTGCGTACTCCTGAAATTCAAGTCTCTGGAGGCGAAAAATATGGTACCAAAGAAGTGGGAGCTTGGATAGTTGATTATATCAGCAAATCTTGAGCAAACTCTTTGCTTTTTTAAAAAACTGGGCATTGCCAGTGTCAATGCTCTCTGGAGTTGCGGCATATCTCATATATGCCGCATTGCCTTTATCTGTGAACTTGAGAGCATTTGCAAGTGATTTTGTGAGCTTTTTGCAGCCTGCAATGATTTTTTGTATGCTGTTTCTTTCTTTCAGCCGCATCAATCCCAAAGATTTGCGCTTTACTCGCTGGCATTTATGGCTTTTACTGATTCAGTCAGGCTGTTTTGTGGCAATGGCGCTAATAATTCATTTTACTAATTTCAGTCAGGCAGTGGATATTCTGATTGAGAGTGCCATGCTTTGTCTTATTTGCCCTACAGCTACAGCCTCAGTGGTAATTACAGATAAGCTTGGTGGAGATGTAGCTGCCATTGTGGCCTACACCATGATGATTAATATGACGACAGCTCTGGTAGTATCTCTGTTCATTCCTATTCTGAATCCAACTATTGATATGGCCTTTTGGCAAGCCTTTGTAGTAATGATTAGGAAAGTCTTTTCCATTTTGGTGCTTCCTTTAATTCTGGCGATATTTGTGCGCAAGTTTCTGCCGGCTGTTAATAAGCTGGTTTGCAAACCAAAAGATCTGCCATTTTACCTTTGGGTGGTGTCATTGTCTCTGGCTCTTGCTGTTACGACCCGTTCTATAGCACATACTGATGTGTCTTGGTATTTCATTATGGGAATAGGTCTTATTTCTGCCTTATGCTGCATTTTTCAATTTAAAATGGGCCATTTGATTGGCCGCCACTATAAAGATAAAGTTACTGCAGGTCAAGCTTTCGGTCAAAAGAATACAATCTTTTTGATATGGATTTCTTACACATTCATGAACCCTGTAACTTCTCTTGCAGGCGGCCTCTACAGCATTTGGCATAACCTTTATAACTCTTACCAATTATATCAGAAGAGAAAAACAACATAATTTATAACGATGCAACATTATTGCTATTGGTTGCATCTTATTATTAACTTAAATTGTTGACTATGAAAAAAATTGTACTATCTCTTCTTTTGTTTTGTTATTCTGTTATTATGGTTTCCGCTCAAGAATCCAAGTCGGGTTATAATTTTAGATGGGGCGCAGCAGTCAGACAAGACGACTATTCGGGGTTTTCTCTAACATCGGTAAATGCAAAAATTGGCTTTTGGAGTGAGAAAGAAAATCACTATTTTGGACTCATTACCGGATATGGATATGGAACTAGTTCTTATGGTTACATGAATGTCATTCCTCTTTTGGCTGATTTTTCTCATACTTTTTTTCTGAGCAAAAAAGAGTCATTTGGAATTATTACAGGAACAGAAATCGGTACATTATATACCATTAAACATTTGACTTATGATAGAAATTCAACTGATTGGCGAGGTTACGTAGGCTTGAAGCTCGGTCTGGATTTCAAAATAAAGCAGCACGATCTGCAAGTCATGGCTCACGCCCATCTGGAAGGCTATGGGCTTTCAATAGGCTTGATGCTATAGAATTTACTTTGCTAGTGATTTGTCAATAGCGAACTGTCAGTAAAATGTACGCAAAGGAGTGGCAAAGTTGCTACCCCTTTGTTTGCGAAACGCTATTTATTGCCCGGGATTAATTTTCCCTGTCGGAGGAAATGAAATGACAATCACAGCTTATTCTTCAGGCATCCTCAGCTATAAGGGAGGCACACCAGCTTCCGGACAAAAAGTGGCAAATGGTTAGACTATTGCTACAATTTCCTCAGGCGGCAAGCAAGACAGCCCTGCAGTCATCAATTATCAGGCTGAACAGCAAGAACAAAGTGAAGTTGTTGCATTTAAATTATCAGCAGAAGCACTCTATAATAAGACCAAACAATTGCATGAGATGTCTCTTAATTATATCAATTTTATAAATTTTAAAAATAATAGTGGTTTTTTAATCAAATCGTTAGCAGAAGGGCAGATTTCTTTGACTGAATATATACTAGAATTGGCGTATTATTATGAAGTTATTACCAAAGCTATTGATGCTGAGCGAGATTTTCGATTGTCAATGGCCATTTTGAAGTCTTATCAAAGATAACAAATCATAACTTACATTTTGTATGCTTTTATTAATTCACTCCTATAAATTGAAAGTAAATACGATAAAAAAGAAATAAATTTGTATCAAATGTTTTTTTTGTTACATTTGTTGCAAATTAAAAAATACGCAATGGGAAGAAAGGTTCAAATCACTAGACAAATGATACTTGACGGCGCTTTCAAACTTTTGAGAACAGAAGGAGCCGAGAATATTAGTTATAGAAAATTAGCTACATATACGGGTTGTTCTACACAACCAATAGCATGGCAATTTGAGACAATTGAAAGATTACGCATAGAGTTGTTTCATTATGTTTTCGAAAACATGTTGGCAATCGTTCCTCAAAGAGTTGAAGGAGATAGTGAATTGAAATATTTGGTTGATGTTAATTGCTTTCAATTTAACTATATGATTGATGAGCCGAATTTGTCTAAATTCATTCGATTCCATCAAAACAAAAACGACATCGTGGCTCTTAGTAAGACAGATCCCAATCCGGTTGAGATTTCTAATGCTCTTTCTAAAGAGTTGAATATTACTCTAGAACAAGCTCAGCGTGTTGTAAATGACTCTATTATTTTCAATCAAGGTATTGTGTCTTTATCAAGTTTGGGACTTGTAAATTTTACAAAAGAAGAAGCTCGAGAACGTATCATTAGTATAATTATTAACAATCTCCAAGCTTATGGCGTGAGTGGAGAACTCTGTAAGAAACTTATATCTTAAGTTCATAATAAATAATTGGTTCTTTGTCCAATAATCAGACATCATCGTCTAATTATTGGACAATTTTTTTAATCTATGCCATAGTTATATCGTTGATAATCAGTATATATAGACTTTGGCATATTTGTTATTTATTATTATGGCATAGAAATAATAGAATTAATGAAAAAGACATCTGTATTATTAGCAAGCCTCTTATTGGTTTCAACCAATATCCAAGCTCAGCAAATGAGAAGTTGGACAATGGATGAATGTATTCAATATGCTGTTGAACATAGTGTCGGTGTTCAGCAGAGTGAATTATCAGCCGCGACAGGAAAGGCTGAATTACAACAAGCCACTGCAGCTTTTTTGCCAAATATTAGCACTGAAGCAGGCGGAAGATTTAACTTTGGTCGTAACATTGACCCTGAAACAAACGTCTATAATAATAAGACATCTTTTTATAGTGATCTAGGCCTTTATGCCAATTTGGCTCTTTTTGAAGGTGGCAAAACTCTAAATACATGGAAAAATGCCAAAATTCTCCGCCAGCAAGGTTTGAACGCTATTCAAAAGGCAAAAGATGACAAAGCTATAGAAGTAATGCAGGAATATATCAATGTGGTTTATTTGGATGGTTGCGTGAAATTGGCTGCAGATAAATTGGCAGAAAGCCAGGCCACATTTCGCAAAACTCAACTTCAAGAAGAGTTGGGCATTAAAAGCAATCCTGAGTTGGTGCAAGTTGAGGCCCAGTTGGCAGAAGATGAGTATAATCTGGAACATCAGAAAAATATTTTCAACACAGCAAAGCTGGCCTTGGAAGCAGCAATGAATTTTACAGAAGACGAGTCATTCGTCATTGACACTTTGATGCAGACTATTAATCCGGCCTTGTCTCTGGATGTTCCTTCAGACATCATAGTTTATGCTGAGGAAAATAATCCTATAGCAAAAGATGCAGCAATGAAAACCGAGAGCAGCCGTCTTGAATATAAGCTGGCAATAGGTAATGCTATGCCGAAGTTATATTTTGGCGCAGGAATGAACACCAGCTATATTGTCACTCTCAACAGTGAAGTTCCGGCATCGAGCTTAAACGACCAGTTGAAAGGCAATCTTGGTCAATATGTAGGAGCCCAGCTTAGTATTCCAATTTTTAGCAATCTCAGCAATAGAACCAATATCCAGCGCAACCGCAACAACTACAAATCTGCTCAACTGGCACAAACTGAAACCTTGAGACAGCTTCGCACTGATATTCAGCAAGCTGTGATGGATCGCGACGGCTATGCTAAAGAAATCCTCAGTATGGAGCGCAAGGCAGAAGCAGATAGCTTGGCATATTCCAACAACTTACGCAAATATGAAGAAGGAATGATGTCTGCCATTGATTTGCAGACTTCAGGCAATGCTTTATTGCTGAGCCGCGTTACTCTTCTTCAAAAGCGTATGTATTACATTTTGAAAGACAGATTGGTAAAATATTATAAGGGAGAAAATCTTTGGTAATTAACGAATAAAATAAGTAACAATGGATATACAAATTGAAAAGAAAAAAGGTGTGCAAAAGAAGCACATACCTTACATTATCGGTGGCGCAGTTTTGCTGGCATTGATTATTTGGGCCATTTTCGGCAATAACGCAGGCACTATGAAAGTGCAGGCTGACTCTATGACAACAGCATCTGTGTTGCAAGGACAATTTGATGATTTTGTTCGTACAGATGGTCGTGTACAACCTATCAGCGTGGTTTATCTCAGCCCTGAAGAGGGTGGAATAGTAATGGATAAAGTAGTAGAAGAAGGTTCACAGGTAAAGAAGGGAGACATTATCATACGTTTGTCAAACTCTAGCCTTGATCTATCAATCCTAAGCTCTGAGGCAGAGCTTGCAGAGAAACAAAATTTGTTGAGAAATACTCAAATATCTATGGAGCAAGATCGTCTCAACAATTTAAATGAAAAACTCGGCCTTAATCTGGAGGTAGAGCGCAAACATAGAGCATGGCAGCAGCAAGATCGTCTCTATCAAGAGAAGCTCAACAGCCGCGAAGAATATATTCAAGCCAAAGAAGATTATGAATTAGCTATTAAGAAAAATGAATTGATAATCCAGCGTTTGGAGCAAGACAGCATCTTCCGCCTGGCCCAGGTAAACCAGATGCAAGACAACCTTGATAATATGGAGCGCAACGTATTGCTTATCCGCCAGCGTAAAGAGCATTTGAACATCATCAGCCCTATTGATGGCGAACTTGGTCTTCTGGATGTGGAGCTTGGTCAGAACATCAGCTCAGGCCAAAGCATTGGACAGATTAATGATCTCAGTGACTATAAGGTTGAAGCCAACATCGATGAACACTATATTGACCGTGTACAAACAGGCCTTGATGCTACATTTGAGCGTGGAGAGAAGAGTTACAAACTACGCGTACGCAAAGTATATCCAGAGGTTCGCGAAGGTCAATTCCGCATCGACTTGGTGTTTGAGGGCGAGCGTCCTGACAAAATTCGTAGTGGACAAACTTACTACATCAATTTGCAGTTGGGACAAAGTCGTGAGGCTGTGATGATCCCTCGCGGAACTTTCTTCCAGAACACAGGTGGTACATGGATTTTTGTACTAAACGAGGATGGTACAAAAGCTTATCGCAGAAATATCCGCATTTCAAGACAAAATCCTCAATATTATGAGGTTGCAGAAGGTCTTGAGCCAGGCGAACAAGTAATTGTATCTAATTATGATGCTTATGGGGATAACAAAGTGCTATTACTTAAGTAACCATCATGAAACGCAATCTATTTTCTAAAATATTGAATTTTTTAGGCCTGACCATAGCCTTCACGGCATTCATGGTCATTGCCGTACAGATAAAATGGGATATGACCTTCAATGAGTCATTCCCGGACAAAGATAGAACATATAGAGTTGAAACCACAGCCATGACCCAAGATGGGAACCATGGCTGTACGATGTGCCGCCCGCTTAATAATATGCTGAAGGATTTGGCTGATATTGAAGCGATTGGTGAGTTCTGTGCTAGTGCTTCCGGTGGAGCATATGCCTTCAAGTCTGAAGAGCCTGATGCTCCTAAACTAAAAGCTATGGTTGTTCCTACAGCATCCAATTTGTTGGATCTTATGAATCTGGAATTGGTGCAAGGAACTTATGGTCAGATTGATACTGTTGATGCCATTGTAATCTCTGAAAAATTGGCAAATAGTACTTTTCCTGATGGAGATGCTCTTGGTAAAAAATTAATAGTATCCGGGAAAAGCAGCGAAATTATTGGTATTTTCAAAAATATGCCGGAAAATTCATATGTCAGAGCTGACATTTTTTCGCCAATGCAAAATATTGCAGCTCTTGACAATTGGGGTGAATTCTCTTTCGACTTATTCGTAAAACTAATGCCAGGTGCTGATTCAAAGTCCGTTGAAACAAAGATAAAAGATCTGCTTTTCCCTGTTATGCAGGAAAAAATGGACGTTACATCTTTGGATGTCAGGCTTGTCAGAGTTGATAAAATATATTTTTCCAATGATACTCAATATGATAGTTGCCCAAAGGGTAATATGGCTACAGATATTACCCTTATTACTATTGCCTTCTTGATTCTGCTCAGTGCCCTGATAAACTTTTTGAATATATCAATGGCGGAGGTACCTGCCCAGATAAAAGGCATTAATGTTCGCAAGATTTTAGGTGAAAGCCGAAAGAGCATTGTTTTCAAGAGACTTCTCTCCGCAATGTTCCTTAGCTGTTGCTCTATGGTTGTGGCAATAATTCTGCTGCAAGTTCTCAGCAAATCATCGTTAGCTGAATACGTGTCTGACAGCATAGCTCCTGCCAATCATATTATGCTGATTGCAGCTGTGCTGGTGTTGGCCCTGATAGTCAGTTTGATAGCCGGTCTATATCCAGCCCTCTACAGCACTTCTTTCCAACCTGCAATGGTAGTAAAAGGTGGCTTTGCCCACACAACAAAAGGTAGATTACTTCGCAATCTTCTGGTTGGTTTGCAATTCTCTATTTCTATGGTTCTCATCATTTTTTCCCTCTTTATCCAAGTCCAGATCCACTATATGAAAGGCTATGACATGGGATTTACCAGTAAAAATGTGTTAGGCTTCTATTTACCAAAGAACTTGCCATCGAACGGGGAGTTGTTGAAAGAAAAACTTCTTACACATCCTGAAATTACAGATGTGACCTTTGCGGATAGTCAGATTGCTCAGCCTCATGGAATGAATATGTCCTGGGGAAGAACTTACAAAGGCGAAAATATTGTGTATAATATTGTGCCGGTTGCTTACAATTATATCGATTTCTTTGAATTGGAAATGGCTGAAGGCAGAGTATTTACCAAAGATGACAACCAGAAAAACGGCGTATATATTTTCAATGAGACAGCAGCAAAGCAATTTGATATAAAAGTTGGAGAAAACATGAATGGTTACAATGGTGATGCAGAAGTTGCCGGTATTGTGAAAAACTTTAATTTCATGCCTTTACAATACAAAATCAATGCTATTGCTCTGTACAACTTTGGTACAACTCCTTGGAGAGATTTGGCTTATTGCTATGTGAAGAAAACAGATGCAGCCTCATTTTCGACCATATCCAACATCATTATGGAGGAAATGCAAGCAGTTGATCCAAATGTGAAACCAGATGACAACACAATTCAATTTTTGGATGACACCATCGGCACGATGTACCAAAAAGAAGCCCGCCTGGCTCGCCTTATTCTTATTGCATGCATTATCTCTGTGTTAATTTCTATTGTTGGTGTGCTGGGACTTATACATTTTGAAACTCAGTTCAGAAAAAGAGAAATAGGCATTCGTAGAGTGATGGGTTCAGACATAAGCGGTATTTTAAACTTACTCAACAAGGTATATGTGAAGCTTTGTATAATCTGCATTGCTATAGCAAGCCCTATGGCCTATATTGTCATAAAAAGATGGCTGCAGCAATATAATTATCAATCATCTATTCCTATATGGATATTTGCAGTTGCGTTTGTCGTGGTATTGATGATTGTAGTAGGAACAGTCTCTTTTATGAGTTACAAGAGTGCATCAT
>JAAZCF010000229.1 GCA_012513425.1 Bacteroidales bacterium | reverse complement strand
CAAGTACGCTATCAATATAAGCATCAAGCTTCGGATCAGGATAAGTCTGCATCAAATATGAAGCACCCTCAATAGTTTTATACACGTCCGTATCATCAAAAGGAAGACCGCGAACTACAAAGCCCAGATTTTCATCAGAGTTCAACTGCTGATAAGCCTCATCAAAATTTCTATAGCGGCCCGTTTCTTCACACTTGCTGAATGCGAGCGGAATAGTCACTTCTCTGGATGCCTGCAAGCGCTGTCCCCAAAAAGCATCGGTTACATTCACAGAAGTGAATGGAACCGGGCTATAAGGATAGTCAAGTTGGGTTTCTTGACATGAAACCATCAAAACAGAAGTGATGAGTACCCACAGAATATTAATATTGTTTTTTTTCATTGTGTGAATATTTATTTCGTAGTTGGAGAGAGTCTGTAAGCCACAACATCATGAGGTTTTACAGTCACATCCATCACATTTATTACATACTGATCTTGCAGCATACCTGTGCCCTTCTTGAGAGTGGTAACAGCAACTGCGTTTGTGGTCCAAAGGTCTGTAACTGAATAATTGATTGAACCAAACTGAGTGCGTCTGTTACTGAAAGTATCATTTACTTCAAGAGTAGACCAATCAATTGAAAGATTTGCATCTTCTTCACCTATATTCATCACACAGAATGCCCAATCTCCATCAACAAGTGGTTTGAACCAGTATTGAAGGTTGTTTTCGTTAATCAAACGAAGGCCTTGAACACCGAGAGGGTCCTGATCAATTGCAATTAACTCTTTATTTTTGATGATTTCCAATGCTTCTTCAGTGATGCTTGTCAAGTCATTGCCAAGAATCAAAGGAGCTGCCATCATACACCAAATAGTAAAGTGAGCACGGTCCTCGCTTGTAGTCATATCATAAAACACATCGTTGACTGTGATACTATTTCCCACTTCGAGCATATCTGGGTCATTCCAATGGCCTGGACCTGCATATTGACGTAGTGGTTCATTTTTGTCAATGATATCAAGCACACTTTGAGGTCTCCAATTAGGGCGACCTTGTTCATTGAGGGTAATAGGTACAGGAAGGAAAGCAGGGCCAATATCGCCTGTGGTTCTCCATGAATGACCTACTTCTGCGGCCCATTCCCATGGTTTGTTAGAGCCCCATTCACACATGCTGAAAAAGATTGGACGACCTGCCCAACCAAGAGCATTACGCATGAGTGTATAAGCACCTTTGGCATCAATATTTGTAGTAAAGCACCAGTCATATTTCAAATAGTCCACTCCCCAACTTGCATAAGTATAAGCATCTTGGTATTCGCGACCATGGCTGCCTGAGTAGCATGCGCAAGTAAAGTCACCTGCATCGCTATAGAGTCCCAACTTCATTCCTTTTGAATGCAGATAGTCAGCTAAAGCTTTTATTCCTGAAGGGAATTTCTCTTTGTCATAAGTGATAAAACCGTCTTCGTCTCTTTCACCATGCCAACCATCATCCAGGTTTAGATATACATAACCACAATCAACCAAGCCTAGTTCTACCATGGCGTCAGCAGTTTTCATTATAAGATCCTCATTAATATTTGTCATGAAGCAGTTCCATGAGTTCCAACCCATCTGAGGTGTGTCTGCCAAATGCTCCCACTTAGGATAATCTGATGACAAGCGATTGCTCTGTGCCATAGCAGGATAAGCCGAAATCATTGAGATCAGGGCTATTGCAAGAATTGTTAATCTTTTCATATCTCTAATGTGGTTAATTATTTGACAGGAGTTAATCTATACGCGATTACATCATGTGTAGGCACTGTAACTGTACGTT
>JAAZCF010000228.1 GCA_012513425.1 Bacteroidales bacterium | reverse complement strand
GCTATATTTGATGGAGAGTATTTCAGAATGATAGAATATGACCAACCTTTATATATTTATGTGGATGGTCAATCAAGAAAAGCAATTATAAAAGAAACTAATAATAACACCATTAATTAATTTATTATGAATGCAAAAGAGTATGAAGAGAGTTTCATGAATGAACTCATCGCAAAGAATCCAGGTGAAAAAGAATTTCACCAGGCAGTTCAAGAAGTTGTAGAAAGCGTTGCTCCTTATGTTGTGGAGAGTCCTCAACTTATGAAGATGAAAGTTCTTGAGCGCATTGTTGAGCCAGAGCGCGTGATAATGTTCCGTGTACCTTGGGTAAATGATGCAGGTGAAGTAATGATCAACAAAGGTTATCGTATCCAAATGAATAGTGCAATCGGCCCTTATAAAGGTGGAGTCCGTTTCCATTCAAGTGTGAATCTGAGTATTTTGAAATTCCTTGCATTTGAGCAAACATTTAAAAATAGTCTTACAACCCTACCTATGGGTGGAGGTAAAGGTGGTAGCAACTTTGATCCTAAAGGCAAATCAGACATGGAAATTATGCGTTTTTGCCAAAGCTTCATCACAGAGCTTTTCCGTCACATTGGTGCTGACACAGATGTTCCTGCAGGTGATATCGGTGTAGGTGGTCGTGAAGTTGCATATATGTTCGGTCAATACAAGCGTCTCAGCAATGAATTCACAGGTACTTTCACCGGAAAAGGTATCGCTTTCGGCGGTTCTTTGATGCGTCCTGAAGCTACTGGTTATGGCGCATGTTATTTCGGAGAATCAATGCTTGCAACTCTTGGTGACAGCTACAAAGGCAAGAAAGTATGTATCTCAGGTAGTGGAAATGTCGCTCAATTTGCCGCAAAAAAATGTCTTGAACTCGGCGCAGAAGTATTGACTATGTCTGATTCCAATGGTTACATCTTCGATCCAGATGGTATCAACTCTGAAAAATTACAATATATATTCCAGTTGAAGAATGTTCTTCGTGGACGTATTCGTGAGTATGTAACTAAGTATCCTGCTGCGAAATATGTGGCCGGTGAACGTCCTTGGGGCGAGGTTTGCGACATTGCAATGCCATGTGCTACCCAAAATGAACTCAATGGAGAGCAAGCTGCTACTTTATTGGCAAATGGTTGCAAATGTGTGGTTGAAGGTGCAAACATGCCTACTACTCCTGAGGCAATCGCCGCATTCCAAAAGGCAAAAATTCTTTATTCACCTGGTAAAGCTTCTAATGCCGGTGGTGTAGCTACTTCAGGTCTTGAAATGAGCCAGAATTCAATGAGAATTGGTTGGAGTTCAGAAGAAGTTGACGCTCGTCTACATGGCATCATGAGTAATATCCACGCAATGTGTGTTAAATATGGTACCGAATCAGATGGTTACATCAACTATGTGAAAGGCGCTAACATTGCAGGTTTTATGAAAGTTGCTGACGCTATGTTGGCACAAGGAATCGTTTAATTTTAAAAAGCACACAGCCTCCGGCTGTCATTTATAGAAAACGGGTAGTGTTCATTATGGACACTACCCGTTAACTTTATGTTTATAGATTAATTCGAAATCTCTCTTGCGATGATTTCTGCAGCCATAGCTACTAGCTCTGAACAAGGACGTTTTTTATAATACTCAGCTGTTCTATCTTCTGCCACCGGAGTCATTTGTTCATTTGGCTTCAATCCCAGCAACTCAGAGCAAACAATAGATCCATTGGCTTGTCGATACTCGGCGGCCAACTTTTGAACCAATGCATAATTAGCAGACTTATCTGCCTTTATAGAAGGATCAGTAAAAGGGCTCAAAAACCCGGAAACTAATGCCATGCCGCTCACACAACCGCACACTTGACGCATACGCCCTACTCCTGCGCCAAATCCGGCAGAAACCTTTGCTGCAAAAACTGCATCCATGCCTGTAATGTCTTGAAAAGCAAGCACCACAGACTGTGCACAGTTATAACCTTGTTCAAAAAAAGAGCGAGCCATAGCCCCTCTTTCTTCAGGTGAAATGTTAGAATGGAAGGTCATCGTTGCTATCACTATCAAGACTTTCAATCACTATGGAATTGGGATCTGACTTTACTGACTTTGGAGATTGATGTGAATAATTTGATCTTGAATCTTGAGAAGTCTCAGGTGAAAGAGCATTCACGGATGAAGGAGCATTCTCTCCTTTACGACCAAGAAGTTGAATACTATCAGCCATGATTTCAGTTATATAGCGCTTTTGTCCATTCTGTTCATAACTGCGAGTACGCAAGCGACCCTCTACAT